>JAYWEN010000097.1:0-8115 GCA_043779245.1 Elusimicrobiota bacterium
GAGGCGCCGCTGGACCGAAGACTCCAGGTCCCGGAAATTACGTTACAGAAACTGTGGCGCAGGGAGTCAACACCATGAAAACCGCGCAAACCGAAGCTGCCGCGGCCAACAAAAGAGCCAATGACCAAATTCACGATGCAGACAACGTTGCCCAATAACATGCTGATGAAAACTCGAAGCGCTTTCGTACTCTTTAGTTTGTTTCTGTTCGGCTGCGGTCCAGGCGATCCAAAAGATACGCATTTCAAAGGAACGTGGCGGCACGTTCAAGAAAACAGTATCGCCAACACGAAAGAAGAAGAACGGGTCACGGCAACGGTGGATCACGATCGATTTCGACTTGAACGCACAATAGGCGCGAGCCAAATCATCGACGTCTTCGATGGGAAAACCCTATTCCGTAAATCTGTATATACTTCAGCCGATACACCCTTTCCTCCGTCGGAGTCGTCCCAACCCGCTACGGTGACACAAACGGGTTCAGAACGGTTTTGGACGGGCTACCAGCAAGGCCATTCCGGACCAGGGGGACTGGTCGCCGGAAGAGATACGTTGCTCTACCAAATATCAAATCATCGTACTGACGGCGACTTGGGCGCCCAAGAATGGATTGACGCTAAAACGGGAATCCTGCTTAAAAGCTCCTCCTCCATCTATTCCTCTCAGGCCCGCATGATGGTGCGTCAAGAATCCTGGGAATGCGAATCCATCACTTACGACCCAGTTGATGAGAGCGCGTTCCAAAAACCCTAATGTTCATTCTGGTCCCGGCGTGGCCGAAGACCGACCACATTCCTCGATTGACCGCCAGTTTAACGGGCCTCACGGCTTTGGCTTTCTTGCTGACCTGGCCTTGGCAACAGACGCGCCAGAGCGCGGTGACCAAGAACCAATACATCGAACAGGCCAAAACGCTGGCCGCCCTCCTTTCTACCTCAGGCTCTGATCTTAAAGCGGAAGATCGGGCCACGCTAGAAGCTGAACAAGTCAGAGACCCTTACCCTTCCGCCGAGCTCGTGGCGCTGTTCCAGCGTATTAATAAAAACCCGACGTACTTCTCGGCGGAGTCCAGTTACCGTTGGATCCAAAACTATCCGCTCTTCGAGACTATGACTCGCTCCATGACGGCTGACCCCGACGTGAAAACTCCCTTCGAGATGTTTGGTTTCCAACCTTCCCATGGCTGGTTTCCGGGAATCATCACGCATTTGTTTTTGCATAGCGGCTGGTTGCATTTACTTTTTAATTTATTATTTCTATGGACGGCGGGATGCGTTCTCGAGAAACGTTTGGCCATTCTGCTCCTGCCTTTGTACATCTTCTCCGGAATGGCAGCGGCGTGGACGCAAATTACGTGGGGTCCTCCGACCTCGCAAGTCTTGGTCGGCGCATCCGGGGCGATTGCCGGCTTGATGGGCTTTGCGCTTGTCGCTGCGCCATCGGCAAGGATTACTCTCTTCTACGCCTATTTCTCGATGTCAGGAAGAGCCGGAACGTTTGAATCTCCTTTGTGGTTCTGCATTCCGTTGTGGTTGCTTCAACAGATATTCATGCTGCTCATGCCGCTCAAAGGCGACCTCGCCAATGTGGGCTATGCGGCTCACGTCGGCGGATTTGTGACAGGGGCTATGTTAGGACTGCTGCTATTGGCGTGTCAGGGAAGAACGGCTCAGGAAACGTGATGAGCAATCAATTTTGGGGTGTGCGACGTTCTTGGAACAAGAGTGACTTTCCTAGGACTCGATGCGGGGACGCGGTGCAGCTTCTTTTTTAGAGAAAATTCCTTCCATTTCATGAGATGAGCCCCTGCAAGGTGCGGACGGGCGAGAACCAACTGCAGTCGCTGTATCCACTCGCGATACGGCTCAGGAATGCGTTGAATGGCTTTCGTTGATTCGTAGAACGTTGCGGCTTTGACCGTCACCCACAAGGGAGGATAGGACCGCGCGACCCCGATTCCGGTTGCAACCATGACAATCATAGTCAGTGCCAACCGCCATATAGATCGTTTCTTCTTGTGAGTCGCTTTGAAATCGTAGGTTCGTACGGATTGATAGGTCTTCGGCTCGACGTAATCCGCCAAGCTAAAGCTCATGGATAAGGGGGGATCTTCCGTTTTAAGGTTCAGAACGCGGTAGGCGGGAGCCCATTTATCGCTGCCCACAATCGAAATCATCGTTTGTTTTGTAAAACCCGCCAGAACGCGCAAGCGGCTCACTGGATAAGGGCCAAAAATCTCGCCATGCATGCGGACTAATACTGTTGCTTCGCGGGAGGAATTCACTCTCTAAGTATAGTCGGCCATTGTTACGTAAGGGTTAAAATCAACTATGCTTTTGAGAGAGGCTTTAGACCCATTATGAGCAAAGCATTCACTACGGATTCCGATGATGAAGGGGACTTTCTGGAGGCTCCGGCACTTCCTCCAGGAACCCGCAATTACATGACTAAATCCGGCGCTGACCGCCTTCGCGCCGAATTGGCCCGTTTGACCCAAGAGCGTCTGAAACTATCTTCGGATGTCAGCGATAAAGCCAAAGGTCAAACCATGGAGCGGCGACTGCGGCACCTGGTCGAACGTCTAGAAGCCCTCGAAGAAGTGGATCCCTCGACCCAGCCCAAAGATTGGGTTCTTTTTGGTGCGACGGTGACGCTCGAAGATCAAAAAACGAGTATAGAGAAATGGCGGATCGTGGGGCTCGACGAAGTGGATTTAGATCAAGGCTGGATCAGTTGGATGTCACCGCTCGCCAATGCGCTGCTCGAAAAAAAGATTGGCGATGTCGTTTCATTTTTAGGACGGCGTTTGACGGTTATTGGGATTACGTACGGAAGCTAAGCGGCATCGGCGATGGATTTGGCGCGGGGGGGATCAATCCCATACAGGATTTTCTTTTCGATAGCGCGGGTCAGATCCAGGTACTGGATAAGCGTGCAATAGCAGTACACCTTGCTGTTGGGCGGAACAATGAGCGACACTACTTTTTGATTCGGATAGAACTCAAACCACCCACCGTGCAGTAATAATGTTTGACGATTGAGGTTCACCACTTCTTCCAGCAAAAGTTGAGCTTGGACCTTGTTGCCGCTGGCGCGAAAAGGGGACATTTCGGTCCGGATGCAAGACGCCTCGGCTTTCTGTTTGCGAAATTGGCGCCAGGCAAAGTATCCGGCGACGGAGAGAAACACGGCGTATCCAGTAAAAAGAAGCATGCTTTCCTATACCCCTACTTCAGGCACATTTCAAGAGAAATTTAAATACCCGTTACAGCTGCTCAACAAGCCGACGTCCCCGAATCAAGGTCGCATTTTGCGGCCTTGAACGCAGAAGTTTATCCGTCTGATCAAGACTAAGCGCAAGAAAAAAGTCGCTAGGGAAACGAGTTCGATTTCTTCGGACCTGCTCCTTTAGACGCTTAACCGGCACTTCGTACAGGCGTGCGAGATCAATATCGAGCATGAACCTCTGACCTCTGATGACGAAGATATGCTCCGCAACAACATCCAATGCAACAGGTACTTTTACCTCGTTCTTTTTCATCATAATCTCCCAGACGTTTTAAAACTATAGCTTCCATTTTCCGCCACAATGAGATGATCGAGCAGCTCGATTCCCATAATTTGTCCCGCCTGAGCGATGCGTTTGGTGAGGCGGATGTCTTCGTCGGATGGGCTGGGATCGCCCGACAGATGGTTATGGACAAGAACGACGCTAGCGGCGGCTTTCCCGATGGCAGGAGCAAAGATCTCTCGCGGTTATGTGGCGGAAGCAGATTAATTTGGGCAACCAATCGTCGAGAGTGCCTTTGAACGGCATTGTTTTGCTGCACATAACTGGAAGCCTAAGCCATGGCTGAGAATGTCTCGGAAGCTGAACCGCTACCCATTCCAGAGGAAAAGGCCATTGGGGATGAAAGGTTTATTACGACGTGGCGGGTCACACTGAAGAAACTGCCGCCGGGTGCTCAGATCCTGACTCTTTTACACAGCCTCGATAAACCGTTATCGGTCTCGATAGAACATGCGGAGGGAACAGAACTGTTACTTACGGTGACGCGTGACGTGGGGACGTCCCACGCGGATGGCTATCTGGCTGCGTGGTTTGTTCTAGAGCGTCTCGAAGAAACGGTCGACCCTATCGCATTCATCCAAGGAATACCGAAAGAAAAGTGGAAATTCAAATTTCCGCATGGAGAAGTTGATATTAATTCTGCCGAGCCCCAGCTACGTCTGAGATCTCGTCCTCGACAAGCGCCTTAGCTTCACGAGAAAATGCTGTGGTTTCATTTTAGAATTGCGTTCTTGCAGTGCATTTCTGATATTTGTTCATGGCGTTCGTAGTGAGTTGACGGATTCCACTTTGAATTCATCAGGATTTACTGGCCCAATATAGCTTCGCCAGGCTGCGCGTTCCCTGTGGGAGTCTCTTTCCAGAAACGCAGCGAATCAGGGAAGTCGGATGGGACATTCCTCACGTGAGCAGGGCCTTCGTTGGAATCGACCCGGCTCAGATATTTTTCGTAAAGTTTCTGTCCATCGAAAAGCTCCACATGCGTGTTGACCGAGTCCGCCTGTTTAAACTTAAAGAGCTTGGAAGTTGCAAATACATCGAATTGTGTGGGAGGCAAGACCTTTCCATCAGCCGCTTCATATGTATCTGTCCATGAGCCTGGGAACTGAAAGTCTTTCGAAGTTTGATCTTTCGAGTAGCAGGCGCCGAGGAAAAGTGTTATCAAGACAATGGTCCATTTTTTCACGTTGGCCTCTATACCGTCCGCTAGCTTTTTTCGCATTTTATACTTCAGCCCCTTCACTTTCAGCTACCCGCACATTCACCTTAGCCTCAATAGTTGCACGGACGGAAAAACCGGTGCAGCAGATAGACCTCCAGAATGAAGACTATGACTGCAGCCAGGGCAACGGGTTGCGAATCGTAGTCAAACATCTCTCGAATCGTGGGGCCAATCCTCAATCGGGCTGTAAGTTGATCCTTTATCAAAGCTTGACCAAAGGCGTCGTTGCCGCCATACAACCAGCTTCCGACTAACAAATAAGCAAGGAAACTAAGAACGTCCCCTAGCCGCCCAAAACTTTCTTCACGGTTTATAGCCGATTTTTGGGACTGTTTTCTCTGCAGGTAACATCAATACTCGAATAGCTTGCACGATTTCAGCAATCTGTCCGTCGTGGCCAATCAGCTTATTCTCGAGTTCCGCAAGCTTATGCGACAGCTCTCGGTTTTCCGAGAGCATCCGACGCATCTTTACAAAGGCTCGCATAATCGCAATATTGACATCGATCGCTCGCTGACTTCGAAGTAGACCAGAAAGTGTGGCTACGCCTTGTTCAGTGAAAACCATTGGGAGGTATTTTCTATGGCTCCCCCTTCGTGGCTGCTTTAAGGTCACGATCTGTGACCTTAAAGATTCAAACTCCTCAGATGTCAACACAAACATAAAGTCTGAAGGGAAACGCCGAGGATTGCGCCGGACAGCTTGGTTGAGCACCTTCGTAGATACCTTGTAAAGCTCAGCGATTTCACTGTCGAGCATCACTCGGTGACCACGAATCAGATAAATCTGGCGTGTAATGGAATCTTCGGAATTCATGACTATTCGCTTCTCAAGTTTCATAGCTGACCTGCTGATTTAAAACTGTAGCTGCCTTTTTCCGCCACGATCAAATGATCAAGCAGTTCGATTCCCATAATTTGTCCCGCCTGAGCGATGCGTTTGGTGAGGCGGATGTCTTCGTCGGATGGGCTGGGATCACCCGAAGGATGATTGTGGACGAGGATCACACTCGCGGCGGCTTTGCCAATGGCCGGCGAAAAAATCTCCCGCGGGTGGGCTAAGGATGCGGTGAGTGTGCCAATCGAGATCGTTTCTTTGGCGATCAGTTGGTGACGGGCATTGAGAAAAAAGGCTAAGAGATATTCTTTCTTCTTGTCTCGGATCTCGAATGATTGGGCTGTCACATCGCGCACGGATTGAATCGACGAGTAGCCATGGTCGTGGGCTTTGTCCGCCCGCTTGGAAAGTTCTACGGCGGCGAGTAGGGCGGCCGCACGGCTCACTCCCATCCCACGAACCGATTGGAGAGTCAAAAGCGGCATCGCAATCAATTGGCGTAAAGGTATTGTGGCCAAGATTTCTGACGCCACGTCGAGCGCGCTATGTCCTCGGAAGCCCGTCCGCAAGACCAACGCCAATAGCTCGGTATCCTTTAGGCCTTCCACCCCGAGTTTCGCCAAACGTTCACGCGGCCGCTCAACCATCGCCATGTCTTTAATGAGAATATCCATATCTCTTAGAGGACCGCGCGCGGATTTTATTCATCTGAATTGTTATAAAGATTGAACCGATGACCGAAGAGCCTCCCAAGGTTGCACCGCTCTGGAAACGAGTCTTGACCCTGACCCTATGGATCTACCTCATGACGCCAATCGGATTGTGGAAGCTCTACAAAGATAAAACGTTAAGCTCGACGATAAAGTGGCGGATTCTCATCTATCTCTTCTTCGTGCCGACCATGATCTACGTCATCGTCAGCGTCTCGGCCATCAATGCCAGCCTGCAGCGTTATCTTCCCTAGATAAGATTCCCAAAACCCGTTGACCGGCCTGGATTCTCCTGGTAGATAGGGGTCGAAAGGGAGGCCTTATGGTACCGGGATTTTCTTACCTCATATTGGGCAGCGGCAAACAAGGACTCGCAGCCGCCTACGACCTATTGCTCTATGGCCACGCGGACACGCTGACGCTTGCCGACAGCGATCTCCATGCGGCCGAAGGGGCAGTGCAACGCCTCCGACAGCTTGTAGGCCCGCTCGTCAAAAAGAACGGCATCCGGCTTTGGGCTGGACATTTCGACGCCAAGAGTCGCAAAAGTCTGCTCAAAATAATGGCAGGACACCAGGCGGTTCTAAGCGCCATTCCTTACTATTTAAATCCTGCCGTCGCGAAGGCGGCCATCACTGCGGGAATCCATTACTGCGATCTTGGCGGCTACATGGAAAGCACAACGCAGATTCTCAAACTCCATGCCTCTGCGAAGAAAGCGGGGGTCACTTTGATACCCGATTGCGGTGTAGCCCCGGGCCTTTGCAACAGCCTTGCGGTGTGTGGCATGGGCCGGCTAGATCATCCCGAAGAAGTGCACATGTATTGTGGAGGTTTGCCACAACACCCACGCCCGCCCCTGAATTACAAAATCGTTTTTAACTTGGAAGGCGTATTGGGAAACTACTTCGGAAATTCGTACGTGCTAAAAGACGGAAAGGTGGCCCTTGTTCCTTCGTTCTCAGGAAAGGAAGTTCTTTCGTTTGCCCAACCCCTTGGGAATTTAGAAGCCCGCACGACGGGCGGCGCGACGTCGACGGCACCATGGACATTTCGCGGAACGCTGAAAGCCTACGATTACAAAACGCTTCGATACCCTGGGCATTACGAGAAAATCGAAACCCTAAAAGAGTTAGGCTTATTGGACACCACGCCCATCCAGGTGAATGGGTCTCGCCTGTCGCCGCGGGCGATGTTTGTGGCAGCGGCCGGGCCAAAATTGGCCTTCCCGAAAGATCAAGACCTCTTAGTGATGCGAGTCGTGGTGCAGGGCAAGCACAAAGGGCGACGGATGCAGGTGATTTATGACGTCCTGGATTATGGCGATCGCAAAACAGGATTCACGTCAATGCAGCGCACGACTGGATTTCCGGCGGCGATTATTCTCGCGCTCCTCGCGCACGGAGGCATACGTCAAAGCGGCGTTGTCCCCGTCGAGAAAGCGGTTAATGGACGCTTGATCCTGGAAGCTGTCCGCAAACGCGGCATCTCGATCAAAGAAACGATGCGAAGGTGGAACGCATGACTCAGGAACATCGGGGCAGCAACTATATCGACGGCGTTTGGGCGGACTCTGGCCCCAAGGGCCTGCGCTTTGAAAACAGGGATCCCGCGACCGGACAACTTCTTTCCACCTATCCCGAATCGCGGCGTCAGGAAGTCGATCGCGCAGTTGAAGCCGCAGCCACCGCCTTTAAATCCTGGCGGCTCGTGCCAGTCGCTAAACGTGGTGACATTCTTCTAAAAGCCATGCGCGTGCTGGAGTCTCGAAAAGA
>JAYWEN010000098.1:0-3549 GCA_043779245.1 Elusimicrobiota bacterium
AATTCTTCGACGAGCGGAATGAGCTTTACGAGCGCATCACCCGGCGTTCCGACATTGAGCTGTTTCAAAATCGCTTCGCGTGCAGGCTGGCCCATGCGACGCAGTGCCTGAACAGCGGCTTGCTTGGCGCGCAAATCCACTGAACGCTTCACGGCCTCGACGAGCGGGCCCACGGCTTCTTCCCCTAACTCGGCCAAAACGCGCTGCGCACCATTTTGGCGATCCTTGAGCGGTGCGTTCAAATCGGCACAAATCACTTCAAGCCCACGCGTCGAGAAATCGCGCAGGGCTTTGGCGGCCATCTCTTTTTTCTTTTGTCCGATCGGACTTTCGGCTCGGCTATGCCGACGCAGGGTCGAGAGGATGCTCGCGCTCTCATCAAATCGCCAGTGAACCAGCAGTTCCATCGCCGCGAGTTGAAGAGCATCGGCCACGTGGCCGTAGACGTCTGGAGAGCTTTCAGATTCAGCCATCGTATGCAGAGCCGAAACAATCTGCATAAAGGGTTTGTCTTTACGATTAGAGGCCCAGGTCTCCTGAAACAGGCGAATCGTTTTCACGGCTGTTTCTCGAACGACGGGCGCCGAGTTGTGCAAATTGTTGATCATCTTATCCGTCAGCTTGCCGATGGGTTCGTCCAACGCCATAGCGCAGAGCGCTTTGAGCAAATCGGGGAAGCGCTGACGCACCGTTAACTCGAGCAAAGCCTCGTCTGGCTGCCCAATAAGGTTTTCCACCTCGGTGAGGAGGCCCGCATTCTCCCCCTTTTGAACTCCAGGAGGTATTTCCTCCAGCAAACCGACGTTGAGAAGTTCCTCATAGAGCGCGAAGGGGACGGCTTTGCTGGCCGGAGAATGGAGCACTTTGCCGAGAAAGCTTTTGAGTCCGGCTAATTTTTCCACCACTTCAAATTCGGATTTACTGTCCACTTTAATTTGGTGATACCACTTGTTGACTTCCTCAAGGGTCTCTTCCAGCTTTTCGTGCGACATCCCCTTCACGACGTCTTCGCGCAAATTGGATTTTTCGACGTTTTCAGGAAATTTTGAATCGAAAAGCTCCTTGAGTTGGATGGGTGGCAAGGACGACAAATGATTGGCCATCTTTTTCTGCACGTCTTTGCGGGCGGCGTCGTCGGGCAGCTGTTCCATCAAGTGGTAGGACTCTTCGAGCGAGCTGATCAAACTGGGAATATCGGCCGACTGCTCCAAGAGCGACATGACTTGCTGAACAACCACCTCGCCTTTTTTGAGCTCGACGAATTCGACTTCTTCACATTGCACGTGCGTGACGCCCTCGGCCTTGAGCCAGGCGCCGAGATGGGTTACACCCTCGAGCTGACTCCTTCGTTTTCCAAGAACATCCGTAAGCTTCGCCACTTCAGTGGCATCGAGCCCTTTGAAAAATTTTAAACTTTGCACTTCTTGCTGCACGAGGAATGGTCGAAAATCTTTGGCTTCCGCCAGTTCTTTCCCATTCACACATAATTTTCCTTGAAGATCACTTACGACGATGGGTGAGACTTCGAGCAGGCAGGAATCGAGGGCTTGGTGAGCCGCTTTGATCGTGGCCTCCACCATTTGGCTGCCCTTAGGGTAGATGCGGGCATTCACAACGGCTGATCGCAAAACAGACAGTGCTTTCCCAATTGTCATCGGAGGTGTCGCCATATTCGTGACGAGTTTATAGCGAGTTCTTGCGGTTTGCAACCCTTAAAGAGGGCGGTTTAGGAGTGGGCGGTGGCGGTAAGCAGTTCGCGGGGCAGGGCAAAACTGACGTCTTCTTTGATGACTTCGAGGTCTTCGACGGTGGCGCCGCGGGATTTCAAATACTTCACGACATCTTCAACCAAGTAATCGGGAGCCGAGGCACCGGCCGTGAGCCCAACACTTTGCGTATGATCCAACCACGAGGGCTGAATTTCGGACGCATTATCAATGAGGTGCGACTCGACACCTTGAGCACGGGCGACTTCACATAAGCGAATCGAGTTTGAACTATTGCGAGAACCGACAACCAAAAGCAGATCGATACCGGCCTTGATCAATTCTTTGACGGCGTCTTGCCGGTTCTGAGTGGCATAGCAAATGTCGTCTTTGGTCGGACTGACTAAATTAGGAAAACGCTGCTTGATCGCGGCGGCAATATCGCGGGTTTCGTCAACGCTGAGCGTCGTTTGGGTTAAGCAGACAATCTTGTTGGGATCCGGGACCTGAAGTTTGGCGACTTCTTCAACGGTGCCGACGACTTGAATTTTGTCCGGGGCCTCTCCGGTCGTGCCCACCACTTCATCATGCTCTTTGTGACCAATCAAAATAATGGTGTAGCCGTCACGAACATACTTATGAACTTCTAAGTGGACTTTCGTCACAAGCGGACAGGTGGCATCGATCACGTGCACGTCGCGGTCTTTGGCTTCTTGGCGAACGGCCGGAGACACCCCGTGCGCGCTGAAAATGACGAGGCTTCCGGGAGGGGCTTCTTGGATACTTTCAATAAAAATTACGCCTTGACGCTTGAAATTCTCCACGACCGCACGGTTATGGACAATTTCTTTGCGCACGTAGATGGGGTGAGGAAACTTCTCGAGCGCGATATCCACGATATCAATCGCTCGCACCACACCGGCACAGAATCCTCTGGGTCTAACGAGAGTTACTTTCACGAGGTCTATTATAGCAAAGGCGCTAAAGCGTCGGCGAGGGCGTTAAACAGGACGTGACCGATGTAGCCGATGAGGGTCGTCGCTAAAAGCCCGAAAAGACCAAGGAAAATATTGATTGAACCCAAGAAAATGGCTGCAAGAATCGCGATCACCGCACAGGTTGTTCCAACCAGTCGGCCCAGGAACTGACAAGCGGCAATAAATCGCGCGAGAGCGGGCCGGCGTGGCAATTCGAGCTTCTCGGGTGGCGCGGACACCTGCAAAACAGCCCCGCAGGCGGCGCAGTACCATGCTCGCAAGACATTGGCGTGATGGCAGACTTCGCATTCTTTGTAGCTCACGTTGTGCACGATTCGTCTTTTAAAGACGAAGAACTTCTCGCCAAATCCTAAGATCGCCCAGAATACCGCTCCCAGCACGGCTCCTGTCGAGCCCTCGATCAACCGCTTAAATCCCCACTCGGGCTTAGCGATCTCCATGAGGCTGGCGTACATTTGATATCCGAGCCACCCCCCCAGAGCGCCTCCGATAAGACCCGCGATGAGCCCGGCCGCGATCCGGCTCGGCTTTCTCTCCATCAAGGCGCTCACAAGTCCGATCGCGCCACCCGCTGAAGCCCAAGTGACGACGACCGCTGGCATGCCGGCGGAAGGATTGCCTCCGCGCACAAGCCACGCGGCCACGATACTTCCGACAAGTCCCCCCAACACACCCGCAAATCCTCCGCGTATTGTTTTTAGCGTGGACTCTTCCAACATGCCTTCCGCAGAACCTAAAAAGAATCCTCCCATCGCACCGGACAAAAGGAAATGCCCCGACTGTGAAAGACTTACCCCTGCGGCGCGGCTCGCCGCAGGAATCACTAGCCATCCCACCATTCCTGA
>JAYWEN010000099.1:0-3558 GCA_043779245.1 Elusimicrobiota bacterium
CGCAAATCCGGAAGCCAGGCCCCCGAGGGCATTGGATTCATACAGCGTGACTTGATGATGGGGGTTCTTCGTAAGTCGGTGCGCTGCGGCTAGACCTGAAATACCGCCGCCGATGATGCCGATCTTCATGTCGTACGGCTGAAGGAGCTTCCATCCTGAAAGCCGACGCGGCTTTCAATGATCCAGCCGGGGCGGTTCTTCACTTCTTCATAAATGATTCCCAAATACTCGCCCATAAAACTGAGGCAAATCAATTGGATTCCTCCCACGAAAAGCAGGCAGGTCACGATGGTCGCCGTGCCGGGCACGTCACGAGGGCTATACCCGAAGATTTTGAAATCGAGCAACCGGTGGAGTGTGAAAAAGATGAGTCCGGCGAAGGAGCCGATCGATATCGAGAAACCCAGCACCGTGATGAAGCGCAACGGAAATTTCGAGAATGAAAAGAGCCCACTCAGAGCCAATCCGAACAGCTTTGTCAGAGAATATTTTGTTTCGCCAGCGGTGCGCGCATGCCGGTCGTAGGGAATGCCGATCTGCTTGAAGCCAACCCACGCGCGCAAGCCGCGCACGAAACGATTGCGCTCGGGCATGTTGTTCAGTAAATCCACGATCTTGCGGTCTAGAACGCAAAAATCGCCTGAGTCGAGGGGAATGTCAACATTCGCCAGCCGCCTGAGCATTTTATAGAACAAGGCGTATGAGGCGCGCTTGAAAATATTTTCTTTGCGATGTTGGCGTACGGCATACACCACGTCGTAGCCTTCTTTCCATTTCGCCAAAAATCGATGCAGTTCTTCCGGTGGGTCTTGAAGGTCGATGTCCATGACAATCACGACATTCCCTGACGCGTGGCGAAGTCCACAAGAGATGGCGGCTTGATGGCCAAAATTGCGTGAGAAATTAATCAGCTTCACATTGGGGTCACTCTTGCTGTAATCCGTAATAATGTCTTGCGAGTTGTCTCGGGAGCCATCATTGATGATCAGGATTTCGTAGGGCTTTCCAAAACTTTGGCCGGCCAGGGTGAAACGCCGCAAGGCTTCGGGAAGAATAGCTTCTTCGTTATAACAAGGAAGGACGATGGAGATCATTCGATTTTAAAGTATATATTTTTCGTCCGTCGCTGGTTGAGCCTTTCGCATCAAAGAAAGGGCGCAGCGCGAGCGGAAGTTCGCGGACATGGATGACGGAGATTCTGTTTGCATCGACTCCTGTCTTGACGTCGCAAGCGTCGTAAATCTTAGAGAGCCAAGAGAAATATCGCGGGGATAGGACGCGCCGGGTATCGGCATGGACCATATGCCACCCTCCCAGCCGACTGAAATAGGCGTTGTCTACAAGGCGGACGGCTTCTCCGCTATCAAGCGTGAGACCGGTTGTGTTTTCAAGGGGCCACGTCGTCGTGGTCATGTAAATGAGGAAATCGGATTTCGAAAGCCCGATGATCTTTGCATAGAGAGCCAGTTTTTCAGCTATTTCTTCATCGCTCACTCGACTCGTGATTCCGTTGATAAGTAACGAATCAAAAGAGGTTTGGATTGGAAGGGCATAGTTCAATGCAAAATCAGAGGAAACGACCGTTTCGTCAGACTTAGCATAGTGGGAGATCTGATTAAGGCTTACGTCGATTCGGCCCATCTCAGAGGCCGCGAAGCGGTTGTACAGCTGAGCCGCTTCCAATTGCGTTTTCCATTTCGCCAAGCAAGCCAGACACATGAACAAAATCCACGCGAGCGCAGGAATCCGCTGCCGAATCTCTTTTCGATCACGAAAGGAGGATAGAACGGAGATCACCGGAAGCCAGCTCCAAAATATCGCGTAGTTCCCGATACGAAGGAGAATGCGATATGGTTGCGGAATTCGTCCGATCAGATGAAAGAGGTTGGCAGCGATGAGACAAATGGGAAATAGCAAAAGGAGGGGTGCCAAGCGTTTAAGCGTTTCCAGAATAATCGGTCGGATAGATTTTTTGCAGCCTAGAGCCAAGAGAATTATCCAAGGCGTCATCCATAACGCGTTTTCACCGAGGCTTCTGAAAGTGACCCAGCTGCTTTCGGTATATTGCAGTCCTGTCCGCATCAAGAGATCGTGATCCGCCTGGGTAGCGAGTAATCCAATGGCGCGGGAGATCGCAGGCATTGAACCCAAGAAAAGACCTGCTCCTAAGACAATCCACCGTTTTGCCATCATAGGCCATGACGCCTTTGGGTCTTTAATAAGGTAATGCGCCACAAGAAATGCACCAATATAAACCACCCCAACAATGAAGTTCGCGTAATAAATATAAATTTGTGCCGCCCATGCGAGTCCAACACAGAAGTAGGTATGAAGTCGAACCTGCTTCGGATCCGGCGCCCAAATCGCTTTCACCGTGTACAGGAGAGTGAGCGCAAAGAGACAAAAGGTCACAGCAGGAGAGTTGAAGCGGCTCGAGACGAGCAGTCGAATATCCGAGAAGTGTGTCACATAATAAGACCAGAATCGGAGCCTATGGTTGAGAATCGAACGAACCAGAAATCCGAGGTGGCGTTCGGCACAGAAAAACCACGTCATAAACGAAAGGAGAGCAGCCTGATCATCGGGTATGAAGAATCTAAACAACCTCCATAGAATAAAGAACGTGATTAAAGGAAAAACGGCATGCATCACGAAACAAAAGGCGTCATAACTATGGAGTAGGCGATAGATGATGGTTTGAAGCCAGATCACCAGATAAGGAAATGAGGCAAACTCCGAGCGTACGAGATGACTATAAGGATCGGCGGGGAAAAGATTGCGTAACGTGCAGCGTACCACCAAGGGAGCATACGAGTAATTTTCTTCCCACGTCGTCCCATCCACCCCGGAGATGGCGTGCAATCCGTGGCCACGGTGCAGGATCCACGCATCGCGAAACGCGCTGACGAAAAAAATAAGCGCCCCGGCGGCGATCAGCAGTAAAAAAGTTCTGGATTTTTTTTTTGCGAGGGGGGCCATACCGTCAGGGAGGTTACCAGGATTCGAGCCTATTGTCCAGCTGGATCCCTTGAACCCTTCGTTGACCGATCCCGCGTGAGTTCATAGAATTCCTTCGTCTTAGTCCCGCCCAATTTATTCCCGGATGGTGTAACGGTAGCACACCGCCCTTCGGATGCCCCTAAGCCCCCTGAAAAAGAGTAGTCTTGAGTGGTCTATCGTCGATCTCAACCAAATCCGTTAGTCTTGATTAATCCTGAATAATCCATTTCACTGTAGTGATTACTGTAGTGCATAGCTATCGGTCAGTTTTCGGCTTGAGGAGTTACCAATCATTGTGTACTATTAGTGAATAATGATTGGTAACCGCCGATGATCATCAAAGGTGTCCTCGCGGAGGAGTTGGACAACGCCCGGAAGAAGTTGAGGCTCTATCAGAGCGAGCTGGCAAGCCTTCCGAAGGGTAGCATTGTGTCCAAACGGATTAAGGGACGCCTGTTCCATTACCTCGCCTATCGGAACGGTGCGCGCATGGTCTTTAAGTATCAAGGGAAACTAGACGCGAAAGGCTTGGACAAGTTCGCTGCCATTCGAAAGCAG
>JAYWEN010000100.1:0-7594 GCA_043779245.1 Elusimicrobiota bacterium
AGAGCGCGTGTTGGAAGGCCCGTTTGGCGATCATTTTGGTCATTACTCGCACGCCGCGCCATTCCCCGTTTTTCATATCCGAAAAGTCACGCGGAAAAAAAATCCGATTTATTTAGCGACGGTCGTTGGAAAACCCCCGCAAGAAGATCGTTACTTGGGTGACGCGATGCAGGAAGTGATGGGACCTCTCATTCGCTTGGTACGGCCCGAAGTCGATGCGCTCTGGGCTTATTATGAAGCCGGATTCCACAACTTGCTCGTGGTGGGTGTTCGTCAGCGTTACGGTAAAGAAGCGATGAAGACCGCTATGGGGCTCTTGGGCGAAGGACAGTTGTCCTTAACCAAATGTATTGTGATGGTGGACTCTCAAGTGAATGTTCGCGATATTCATGCGGTGCTCCAGGCCATCCACCAAAATTTTGATCCCAGCGAAGACTTTACACTCTTGCCTGGCACGGCGTTAGACACACTTGATTTCACAAGCTACACCATGAATCTCGGCAGCAAAATGGTGATCGATGCCACGCGCAAACCGAAGACGCGTGCCCCGAGCAAGATTGTTCTCACTGAGCGCCGTCTTCAATCTCTCAAAGAAAAAGACAATCGCATTTCGGGGTGGAGTCTGTGGGATGAAGCGCTTTTAGTTGTCCAAGTGAAAAGTGAAGGCCGAAAAGTCCTGGAAAACCTCGTCCGTGAATCAGCTCTGGAAGGTGTTAAAATAGTGGCTGTCGTCAGTCAGGATGTGGACCTGGAAGATCCTGTCTCTACCCTTTGGGGTCTTTTCACCCGCTTTGATTGTGCTCGAGACGTCGTATTTACTGGAACTCATTTGGTGGGTTCCGTTGTGAAGTACACCGGATGTTTAGGAATTGACTCTACGTGGAAGGTAGGCTATCCGGAAGCTCTCGAGATGCCCGAAGAGATTCGTGAAAAAGTAACGGCGCGGTGGTCGAGCTATGGTTTTTGATAGGAGGATGCAATGACTCTAAAGAAAAAGGATGTTTTAAAGTTGGTAAAAAATATGCCCCACAATCTCAACCCAGACGAGCTAATGTACCGTATTTATCTTGCCAAAAAGATCGAACAGGGTGAAAGAGATATCCGCGCGGGTCGTGTTATTCCTCACGAAACCGTTAAAAAAGAAATCAGGAAATGGTTCAAGTAAATTGGTCTCAAAGCGCACTAGAAGACCTTCGACATATTTATGACTTTATCGCTAAAGATTCTCCAATACATGCAAAGCTTCAAGTGGAACAAATTGAAAATCAAGTTGATGTGTTAAGCAGATTTCCCCGGCTGGGCAAACGTATCACTGAGCCTTCGGTGTTAAGCTATCGAGAATTGGTCGCGGAGCCTTATCGAATCATCTATCGGATCTCGGACGATATGAAGAAGATAGGAATAGTTTCTGTTGTGCACGGCCGAAGGATGTTATTTCGATGAAAAAGCCCTCTTTTATTAATAGAAAAAGTGTTTTTGTATTTGCC
Organism: Elusimicrobiota bacterium; assembly: GCA_043779245.1. GTDB lineage: Bacteria > Elusimicrobiota > Elusimicrobia > 2-01-FULL-59-12 > 2-01-FULL-59-12 > JANLWZ01. Next base: position 1,488 of record JAYWEN010000100.1, read on the forward strand.
TTTTTTCAGTTGATATCCGTTTCATCTTATAGCAAGGAATTGATCCTGCCATTTAAGATTGAGGCCTACCTCATGAATCGAGGGCGGTATGAAAAAATAGAGCCCAAAAGTGTCGGGCAAGAATATGGTTACGAAATACCTGCAAATGCCGGATGGATGCTTCGAAAGTCTGGGAAAGAAGAAAAAGAGTTCGACGACTCTCATTTAGAACAAATTGTAAAAGCAATTCATAATCAATCAATTGAAGAGTTTAGGCGAATTAATCTTTGGGGTACGAGTGTGACCGAAAATGGACTTGCTTGTCTGGGAGAATTAACTTTTCTTGAGTGGGTGTGGTTTTCATCTGATCAGCTTTCAGATAAGAGTCTTGTTTATTTAAAAAAGCTGAAAAGACTGGAATCGCTTTATCTTCAAGGCCCTCGCATTTCTGATGCCGGACTTCATGAAATTAAAGAGTTGCCAAACCTTACGGAACTTGGCGTTTTGGATACTCGAATAACGTCACAGGGCTTCGCATCGCTTTCCAGCTTCCCCGCTCTGAAAAAGATAGTTGTTGGTGGAGGAGAAATAGGGGATGCGGACCTTTCTAGCCTTGTTAAGTTAAGATTTCTGGAAGAATTAAATTTGTCCGGTGATAAATTCTCTGATCGGGTTTTAAGTGCAATTGAGAAATTTCCAAAATTGAAAGTATTAAATTTAAACTGTACTCAGATTACAAAAGACGGGGCTTCCCAGTTTTCGGAAACTAGAAAAGATGTTCATGTCGAACGAGATTGTATTGAGCCTGATATTTGAAGGGTAAAACCCTATGCGATTAACTAATAATTCACCAACATTCCTAGATCAATCGCTTTACCCTGTTTGGGAAAAGGTTGTGGCTGCGCGTCGTCTTGATATCTCTGATATCCGAATTTTGGACATTAGTTCTGACATTATTGGTGTTGGATGGATGGCCAAGCAAGTGAAAGAAGCGCGGCACGGCAAGAAAGCGTTTTATGTGTTGAACCAAAAGCTTGAACCGACAAACGTCTGCGTGCTCTCCTGCAAATTTTGCGATTTTGCGACCACGCGTGGCCAGCCCAATGCCTATGAAATGACTGTGCAAGAGATGGTGGAAAAATGCTCAGGCGATATCTCTGAAATACATATTTCCGGCGGCATGCCGCCGGAATGGAAGCTGGAAAATTATCTTGGCATCGTCCGAGCGCTCCGTCAAGCGTACCCCAGAGTCGGCATCAAAGCCTTTACGGCCGTTGAAGTCGAGTGGGCCGCGCGTATTTCCAAGTTGTCGATTAAAGAGGTTTTGATTCAGCTCATGGACGCAGGCCTCACCGCGCTTCCTGGTGGCGGCGCAGAGGTGTTTTCAGAACGTGTCCGCAAAGAACTTTTTCCCTTCAAAATTGGCGCCCATGAATGGCTCGACGTGCACCGCACTGCCCACAAACTTGGTCTTCCGTCGAACGCGACGCTCCTGTATGGCCACATCGAAACGTCCGAAGAGCGCTGGAAGCATCTCGAACTCCTCCGAAACCTGGAAGATGAGGCGCCTGGGTTCATGAGTTTTATTCCTCTAGCCTTTCAGCCTGGCAAGACAGGACTTGCCGTGGAACCTCCCACAGTGTTTGACGATTTAAAACTGTTAGCGATTTCGCGGTTGTATCTCGACAATATTCCTCACATCAAAGCCTATTGGATTACTCTCGGTGAAGAAACTGCCTCAACAGGATTGCATTGGGGGGCTGATGATATTGATGGAACGATTGGCGGCGAACGCATCATGCATGACGCCGGTGCGAAATCTCCGACTCAAATGGCTCGTGAACGGCTTCGGATGCTGATCCGCGAAGCGGGATGCGAACCGGTCGAACGTGACGCGCTTTATAAGACGCGGACGCTTGAGGCAGTCGGCGTATGAACATTCGAATCGGTTTAATTCCTTATTTGAACATGGTTCCATTTCATCATGGCTTTGGACCTGCTCCGATTGACGATGATGGCCGATTCTTCGAATTTGATCGTATGTCTCCCCGAGTTCTTGGCCTGGAAGCCGAAAAAGGAACGATTGATGCTGGGGCCCTTTCCCTCGTGGACTGGCTCAATAACACCGATCAGTTCGAACCCCTCGGAAATTACGGCATAGGGCTCAAAAGACCGGCGCAGAGTGTCCTATTATTCTCTAAAGTGCCACTCTCTCAGCTCCGAGGCATATGCGCCGTAACCGATGACACCTCGACTTCTTTTCGGTTGCTACAAGTGCTGCTCGAGGTGCGATATAACCGGTTCGAAATGAGTTACGGGCGAATTGCTTCGAGCATCCTTTTCGATGGGGTGGCAGACGCGCTTCTCCTCATCGGGGATGAGGCTCTGGAGGCGAAATCCGAAGGTCTTCCTGGCTTTCCAGTCGTCACGGATTTGGGTGAAGAATGGTTCGCTTGGCAAAAACTTCCCTTTGTTTTTGCCAGGTGGGCGGTGCGTTCCGCTCTTCGCCAAGAAGTTAAAGATAGAATTGAACTATTCATTGAAAACTCTTTAAAAACAAGTGAAAGAAATCAACTCGTGTGCGCTAAAGAAGAGGCCATCAAGCGAGGTCTCCAGGTGTTAGATGTCAATCATTATTGGAATGGATTTATTTACCGACTTACGCCCAATCACGAGAGATCGATCAGCATCTTTGCTGGTTTACTAGGAAAGGTCTATGCTTAACAAGATCGCCGAAAAGGTGAAAAGCGGAGTCCGCATCAGCCCAGAGGAGGGACTTTTTCTCCTTACCGATGCCGACCTGATGGATATAGGTCAGCTCGCGCAATGGATCCGGCATCAAAAGCATCCTGGAAACCAGGTGAGCTTCGTCGTAGATTCCAACCCAAACTATACGAACGTCTGCATTGCTGACTGCCTCTTCTGCGCTTTTTATCGTCGTCCCGGAGACAAAGAGGCTTACACCTTAACGGTGGAACAGGTGATGGAGAAGATCAAATCAGCGGCTGATCAGGGAGCGACTACTGTTCTTCTCCAGGGTGGTTTGAATCCTGAACTTCCTCTCGACTACTACACGAGCCTCATCCGGGAAACTCGAAAGCGGTTCCCCCAAATCACCCCCCATTTCTTTACAGCTAGCGAGATCCTTACCATGATGGATGTTTCCGGCAAGTCGATGCGTGAAGTGTTGCAGGCGCTTAAGGATGCGGGACAAGTCTCCCTTCCCGGTGGCGGCGCGGAAGTCTTGAGCGAGTATGTTCGCAAGCGAATCAGTCCCAAGAAAAATCCTAATGATGGTTGGATTAAGGTTCATCGCGAAGCGCATTCCGTTGGCTTTAAATCTACAGCGACCATGATGTATGGCCACGTGGACCGCCCCGAAGATTGGCTGGAGCATTTTAACCGGGTTCGGGATCTTCAAGATGAGACGGGAGGCTTTACCGCTTTTATACCCTGGAGCTTTAAGCCCGGCAACTCCGCCCTCGAGAAAAAGGTACCCGTCGGAAAAGGGCCATCGACCTATTTACGCATGCTCGCGGCGTCGCGAATCTATCTCGATAATATTCCTCACATTCAGGCGTCTTGGTTTTCGGAAGGCAAGAAAATCGGCCAAATCTCGCTTCACTTCGGGGCTGATGACTTTGGCGGCACTCTGATCGATGAGAACGTCCATAAAGCCACCGGCCACATCAACACCACGACAATCGATTACACCGTACAGATGATTCAGGGAGCAGGGTTCATTCCCGTCCAGCGAACGACGCTGTACGACGAGTTGAAGGTTTTTGACAAGGACTTGATCCCGGCATGAACAGCGAACCCATTCCTTTTAAGCGCATGATTTTTGTCTGCTGCAATGTCCGTCCGGATGGCGACCGGCCGGCTTGTGGGATGCGCGGCGGAGAGAAGATTATTGAAACGCTGAAAGACGAAGTGAAGAAGCGCGGATTGAAAGGTAAGGTTCGAGCGCTGAAAAGCGGCTGCCAAGATCTCTGCGAGAAAGGCCCCAATGTCATGGTCTGGCCGGAAGGAACTTTACTTTCCGGAGTCACCCCCGAAGACATTCCCTCCTTAGTCGACAAGAACCTCCTCTAGACCTTTTGCGTGTCGGCGATTCGGCACCCGAGCTTACTCATCCTGAGCAAGCTAATGGTAATAGCAATATTGGCCATAGGGCAGAGGGTTTCCTGGGGCTAACTGGAGTCGCCGTCGTACGGGAGGACCTTGACGGAACACCCCTCTCGTGGTAGAATTAGTGTAACACATTGTAACAATGGAGGTGTTCATGCAAACCGCTCGCGCCAGTCGTACCACGACGATATCTCTTCCCCCACAACTTCACAAAGTAGTCCTGTCCACAGCCAAGGCCAGAGGCATGACGAACTCTGAACTCTTTCGTGAAGCCTTCCGCCGTTACCTAAGAGACGAACAGGAATGGAAGGAGCTTCTATCTTACGGCCGTAGTAAGGCGAAAAAGGCGGCTCTTCAAAGCGAGAAAGCGGTCGAGCGTCTAATCGATCGGGGTCGCAAATAAGGCCTTGAGAGTCGTCCTCGATACGAACGTTCTTTTTTCGGCGGTGGGATTTCCACAGAGGAGCCCTCCGGCTAGAATCCTTGAACTCGCGATGAGAGGGAAGTTGGATGTGGTCATTTCCTCCTTCATTCTGGAGGAACTGGAACGGAATTTAAAAGAGAATCTGGACTGGGAAGAAGCGGCGCTGGACCGACTGAGGCGAAAGTTAAAACTCCTTTGCGGCATGGCCAACATAAACCCTTATCTCCGTCTCGTGAAAAGAAAAGACTCTGATAATCGTATTCTTGAATGCGCCCAGGCGGCCAAGGCGCGCGTCTTGATCACTGGGGATCTTCAGGATTTGCGTCCTCTCAACCCTTTTGAAGGCATCGAAATCTTGACGCCGCGAGAATTCCTGCACAAATACTTTCCGAACGCTTGACTCTAGATAAATAGAAGGGTGGGTTCCGTGGGAATCAATCCTGCTTGGTGTGCTCGATTGTAAAGTTGTTTCAGACCTTCTTGGACTTCTTTGCCTTGAGCCAGGGTGTCTTCATTGACGTACATACCAATAAATCGATTGGCCAGGGCGGTGTCTAGGCCGCGCCCGTACTTTAAGGCGTAGGCGACGGCGTCTTCACGGTTGGCGTTGGCGTATTCAATGCTGGCGCGCAGGGCGTCGCTAATTTTTTTGGCCAGCGGCAATCCAAGATCGGACCGCACAACGTCCAGGCCGAGAGGTAACGGCAAGCCTGTTTTTTCATGCCACCAAATCCCCGAGTCCCAGAGCTTGTGAAGTCCTTGGGTTTGATAGGTGAGCTGGCCTTCGTGAATAATGAGGCCTGCGTCCACGATGCCTTTTTCCACCGCATCGAGAATCTGATCAAAAGGCATAACGATGCGTTCGACATGACGATCGGTTTCGGCCAGCCATAGGTCCAGCACCAAGGCGGCAGTGGTCCACTTTCCTGGGATAGCGACGCGGCCGGTTCGAAATTGAAAATCTTTGGCGGGTTGTTTAGCCACAAGCATCGGGCCATATTGGCGCCCCACGCTGGCGCCGCAGGAAAGCACCCAATAGCGCTCGGTCAAATGCGCATAGGCGTGAGCGCTGACCGCGGTAATTTCAAATTCCCCTTTCAGGGCCCGTTCGTTTAACGTCTGAATGTCTTCGAGATGGTGCTTCATTTCAAATCCGGGGACCTTCACGGCTCCCACTTCAAATCCGTAGAACATATAGGCATCGTCAGGGTCGGGGCTATGTGCAAAGGTTAGAGTCTTCGTGAGTTCTTGTTGGCTTACCATTTCTCTCTCCGAATATTGGCCTGAGGGACCTTTAGATGTTCTTTTAAAAGCGTTTCCATATCAGTCACGAAGTCTCCTGGGCCACACAGAAGATACGTGTTGGGATGTTCGGGAATGTGTTTGCGAATAAGCACTTCATTGATCCGGCCGGTTTCATTCTTCCAATTGTCATCAAAGTCTTTTGTGATCGTGGGAATGTAATGAAAGTTCTTGTATTCCCCCGACCATTCGGAAAAGTCGTCCGAAAAAAGAAGCTCGGCTTGCGTACGGACGCTGTGAAGCAAATAGAGATGGGTCGGAAGGTCTTGAT
>JAYWEN010000101.1:0-2340 GCA_043779245.1 Elusimicrobiota bacterium
AACGAGGGTGTGGACACGATGCACAACCCGGAATTTACGCTCCTTGAGGCCTATCAAGCATATGCCGATTACAACGACATGATGACTTTGACTGAAAAAATTATTTCCGAGGGTGCCCAGGCTTGCAACGGGACAGATCACATCACGCTGCACAATAAATCCTTATCGCTCAAGCCGCCGTTCGCACGCGCGACCATGACCGACCTCTTTGAGAAGTACGCGGGGACGGATGTCGTCAAGGCTTGGCAGGAAGGTCGGCTCCGAGAGCTCGCTAAAACGTTCGGAATCTCGTTCGAAGAAAAGACGCCGGACCATAAAGTGTTCGATCGAATATTTGATCTGAAAGTGAAGCCGCATCTCTGGGAACCCACCTTCGTGCTTGATTACCCGATTGAGATTTCACCGCTCGCTAAGAAGCACCGGTCCAAGCCTGGACTTGTCGAACGTTTCGAACTCTTTATTGCCGGAGACGAAGTGGCCAACGCCTACTCCGAGCTTAACGATCCGGTTGATCAGCGTCAACGGATGGAGCGGCAAGCCGCAAGCAAAAAGAAAGGCGATGACGAAGCCGAACAAATGGACGAATCATTTTTACTTGCTCTGGAACACGGCATGCCTCCTGCCGGGGGACTCGGCATCGGCATCGATCGATTGGTAATGTTGATCCTCGGTCAGACCTCGATCCGCGAAGTCATCCTTTTCCCACTTCTAAAACCGGAAACGTAGAGAAGAATCATGCGTTTTGAGTTTTTCTTGGCCAAACGATTCTTAGCTGGCCAGCGCTATGGCGTTTTTCGCCTTGTAACAACGGGGATTGCCATCGGAGGCACGGCGTTAGGCGTGGCGGCGCTTCTCGTCACCTTAGCCGTCATGGATGGTTTCCGTACAGACATTCAAGAAAAAATTCTGGGCACCCAGCCGCATATCGTCATCACCAGTCCTTTTGACGCGACTCTGACTTATGAACCTGCGCTTGTGAACGGACTCCAAACCGTCTCCCAGGTGCAGGCTCAAGCACCCTATATCAGCGCGCAAGCGTTGATCCAAACGGATCGTCGCGTGACGGGCATCATGCTCCGAGGGATTGTGCCGGATTTAGAAACAAAGGTCACACGTCTATCAGGCATCTTAAGTCACGGGGATTGGAAACAATTGGACGACCATGGAATTGTTTTAGGACAAGAACTCGCAAATGCGATCAGCGCGCGCGAAGGCGAAACGGTCACGCTTGTCGCGCCTCAGACACAAGGAGACGCCTTAGCGCAAGCGCCGCGCATGCGTAAATACCACATCGTCGGTATTTTTCACTCCGGAATGTATGAGTATGACGCGAACCTCGCCTATGTGTCTCTCGCGTCGGCTCAAGATCTGCTCGGAATGGGTCCGCACATTACGGGATATGGCTTGAGGCTAAAGAATGTCGACCAGACACCGGACGCCGAAAAAACGATCGTTGATCGCTTGGGAATGGGATTCTTGGTGCGTTCATGGCAGGATTTAAACCGACCGCTTTTTTCGGCGATGAAGCTGGAACGTACAGTCATGTTCATCATTCTGACGCTCATCATCTTGGTCTCTAGCTTCACAATCATTTCAAATCTTCTCCTTTTAACCATCGAGAAAGGTCGTGAGATCGGAATTCTCCAAGCGCTCGGCGCCTCCCCTCACCAGATCGCAAAAATATTCCTGCTCAATGGTTTGATGATCGGAGGCGGCGGGGTGAGCCTGGGCCTCGTCCTTGGGATCGTGATCAGTGAAGTGCTCAAGCGCTTTCCGATTATTCGGCTTCCGGCCGACGTGTATTACATTGACCGACTGCCAGTGCATTTGTCCGCGCAAACCGTCGAAAGCGTGGCAGGGTGCGCCTTCTTGCTCGTGTTGATTTCCGTTCTTTATCCGGCTTACAAGGCCCATCAGATGGATCCCGTTCAGGCGATTCGCAATGGATAATAAAAGTGACAGCCCCACTATCACGCTTTCCGCGCAAGGATTGGTCAAACGCTTTCCGCAAGGCGAAAAAGAAATCGAAATTCTCCATCACATCGATCTGGATCTCCGCGAAGGGGAAATCGTAGCGATCGTCGGTCCCTCTGGTGCGGGAAAGTCGACGCTTCTGCATCTGCTCGGACTGATGGAACAGCCGTCGGCGGGGACGCTCAAGATTCAAGGGGTGGAAGTTCAATCGCTCTCGCCCAAAGAACGTGCGCGACTGCGCAATGAATACATCGGATTTCTATTCCAATTTCATCACCTGCTCCCTGAGCTCACCGTTTTGGAAAACGTGATGCTTCCCGCGCGCATCCATGGCGTTTCCGAGCAAGAGTCGGCGGCTCAGGCGGC
>JAYWEN010000102.1:0-5604 GCA_043779245.1 Elusimicrobiota bacterium
GGCATTGCTACAGCGCTAATCATTCCCACGATTTTAATCATAAGCGGCTATTGTAGCTCTAAACCTCTCCACCTGTGTTTTTTTAGGTCTTTAGACCTGAATCGGGGTCGACTTTTCCTCACAGAAATTCCCCCTTGCCGACGACGGATCCTGCCTTTAGACTTGAAGCGTCACTTCCTATGAAGAAAAACTGGTTCGGCATTGCGTTGGGAGTTTTAGGCTTCATCAGCATCGCTTCGTACTGGAGCACGCATGCGCTTGTGAAGTCGTTTAACACGGTCGCGCAGGCTCACCAAGCCCTCGAAAAATTCCAGCATATTCAAGTACTTATGGAGGCCGCCGAGTCGAACGTACGTGGTTATGTCATCACGGGGGAATACGCTCAACTGGAGTCCTTCCGCTATGCCAAATTGGTCGTGCCCTATGAGCTCAAGCAGATCCAAAACCTACTTTCCGCGCGCCCGGATAAGCAAAAGGCTTTTTTCACGTTGAATCGGATGCTTCTCGATCAATTGGGTGCGCTCGATCGCCTCATTTCGCTTCGTCGACGTCAAGGGTTCGATGCGGCTGCACAAGCCATCGCCGAAGAATCCAATGCCAAACGCGAAACGCTTGAACATGTGCTTTCGGAAGTCCAACAGGAAGAAATGACTCAACTCAAACATCGCTGGGGAAATGCCTCGGATCATGCGCTAACCGCCAAAACAATTTTGGTCGCCACGACCTTTATATCCCTCGCCGTTTTGGCTTGGCTGTTTGGTCTCCTTCAACGAGAATCGGCCGAACGCCGGGTCGCAGAAACAGTGACGTTGCAGACCGAAACATTTTTGCATTCCATCATCGAGCGAATTCCCTACATGATTTTGGTGAAAGAGGCCAAGAATATGCGCTACACGCTCGCCAATAAAGCCGCCGAGGAATGGCTGGGGCGCACTCGGGAAGAGCTCCTGCACAGCAACGATCTAGATCTGCGCCCTAAGGAGCAGGCACTCGAAATGATTCTGAAGGACCGCCAGGTCTTAAGCGAAGGCCAACTCGTTGATATTCCCGAAGAGCGTCTCAGGGTCCCAGGCAAAGAAGATCGCATTTTGCGCACCCAGAAAATTCCGGTTCCTGACAGTCAAGGGCGGCCGGCATTTTTACTCACCATTTCTGAAGACATCACACAGCGCAAGCAGGCCGAACGCCTCTTAGAACTTTCGCGGGATGCCGCCGTCGAAGCGGCGCGCCTGCGCTCGGAATTTATCCGCAATATGAGCCATGAATTTCGCACCCCTTTAAGCATTGTGATTGGAATGGTTTCGCTGCTATTGGATACGGAACTTGATTCCCCACAGCGGCGCTTCGGCGAAACGGTAAAACGTGCTGCCGAGGGACTAGCGGAATTGACCAAGAGCATATTGGACTTCTCCAAGATCGAAGCAGGAACCTTCTCGCTGGAAACTCAGGAGCTGAACATCCGTCAGATCGTTGAAGATGTGACCTCCATGATGCAAAAGCAAACAAAGGCCAAAGGCGTTAATCTCGTCAATCTCATTACCAATGATCTGCCGTCGGTGGTACGCGGAGATCCTGTTCGCTTGCGCCAAGTGCTGACTCAACTCATTGGAAACGCGGTCAAGTTCACGACTCAGGGAGACATTATTGTTCGTGTGACGGAAGCCAAACAGAACGATGAACAACTTTGGATCAATTGCCGCATCTCTGATACCGGGATTGGAATCTCTGAGGACATTCAGCCGAACCTTTTTGTAGCGTTCAGGCAAGGCGATGGATCGCGCACCCGGCGCTTTGGCGGAACGGGTCTGGGTCTGGCAATTTCTAAGCGCATTGTTGAACTCATGGGCGGCGAAATTGGGTTCGAGAGCGTCGCCGGACAAGGATCCACATTCTGGTTTACGGTGCCCTTCAACAAGCGGCACGTGCATGGCCCGACCATCCAGGTTCCCTCGATGCCCTGGACCCGCGCGCGCGTTCTCGTCGTAAGCGATAACGAGACCTATCGGCAACTGATTCAGCAGCAACTGAGCGGTTGGAGTCTCACAAGCGAAAAAGTTTCCAGTGGCCAAACAGCGTTAGAGCTCCTGCGTCGCGAGCACAAGGCAGGCCGACCGTTCCCCATCGTTCTTTTGGATATGCATCTCTCCGACATGGACGGTATTGTGTTTGCCCGATCCCTGAACGCGGATTCTGCATTGTCCAAGACCAAGCTCGTCGTCATGACGGGCAGCGATAATTTTCTTGATGACTCGACGACGTCCACCTTGGGCTTTGCCGGCGCTGTACATATGCCGCCGCAGGCGCAAGAACTCTACGAACGTTTAGCAGGCCTGATCGATCCCATCCAACCGACAGACCGCGAACATGCCGCCTAAAAGGACCTTATGAAACATCCCACAACCAAAGAAGCGCGTCGGGCCCCACGCTCCAAACACGATTCCGTTCTCGAGATCTATGATGCAAACGGCCATTTCATTGAAGGCGTGGGCCGCTTAGTCAATTTCTCTAACGTGGGAATCTGTTTTTCCAGCACGAAGGATTTAGCCAAAGGAGCTCGACTGCGGACGAAAATCCGTTTATTGCGAGAAGGGATGATGGAAATTGCCGCGCACATCGTCCGCGTGGAAAAGAAGCTCCACACCAACTTATACGGTGTTGAGTTTGATGACGTGCAAAAATTTAATTCGAACGGAGTATGATGGGCATATGATGTGGCCTTGGCAGAAGAATAAGAAACGCATTCAAGACCTTAGAGCGCATGAAGTAGCCGCCTACGCCACCGCCTCGTGGAAAAAATCTGGACGTCAAGTCCTCTGTGCGCGGCTGATTTACCGAACGCTCGAACTCAATCCCTTTCAGCCCCAAGCCCTGCTCATGCTGGCGGAGATTTATCGGGGCAAAACGACCGGAGTGCGCCCTGTGGGCGACGAATCATTCGCCGGAATTGTGGTGGAGTATGCGGTGGATAGCAAAAGTTCTCTTACCATGGAACAAAAGCGGCCTTTTGATCAAGCGCGTTCGGAAGTGATGGCTCTGTGGGGATTTGCCAAGAAACGGGGGACGGAATGGGACATTGACCACATCGGATATATGACTCATATCAATGAAGTCTCTGCGGCCTTCAGTTCTTTGACCAATGGCTTTCAGTATGCGCTCGTGAAGCTAGGCGTCCAGGCAGGTTTTCTAGATCCGAAACAAGGTGTGACGACCCAAGCGTATCAAGCGTGGCTTCATTCTGATGCTTCCACACTTGCGGCTCCCGAAATTACGAAGTAAAAGTAGACTCCCTTGCGGCCGAGCGGCCGGCAATCCATCCTGTGGTCCACGCACTTTGGAAGTTGAATCCCCCAGTTACTCCGTCGATATCTAACACTTCACCGGCAAAATATAGATTCGGGCAAATCTTACTTTCCATGGTGCGGAAATCGACTTCTTTTAAACGCACACCTCCGCAGGTGACAAATTCTTCTTTGAAGGTGCTCTTTTCTTCAACGGCATAGATACCGTTCTGAAGTTCGCCGGCGAGCTTTTTCATATGTTCGTTGGAAATTTCGGACCATCGCTTATTAGCCAACACCCCACAGACAGCAGAAAGTCGAACCCATAAACGACGCGGGAGTCCAAAAGAATAATCGCCGGGTGCTTTTTTTAATTTCTGACTGTCGCGAAGTTTCAGAAGGCGTTCCAAGAGTTCGGAGGGCTTCATGGCCGGGAGCCAGTTCACGCGCACATTGGCTTTGTATCCGGCCTCATTCAACTCACGAGCGCCCCAAGCGGAAAGCTTAAGAACCGCCGGGCCGCTGAGCCCCCAGTGAGTGACCAAAATAGGGCCACGTTGCACGATCCTAGTGCCCTCGATGCCCACGGTGGCATCCGGCACGGCAAGCCCAGAGAGGCCTTCCAAACGCGGGTCTTTAATCGTAAAGGTAAATAAGGAAGGCACCGGTGTTTCGAGGCTGTGACCCAGTGTCTGAGCCCATTCCCACCCTTGGGGATTGCTCCCGGTGGCGAGTACTAGGCGATCCGCCACGACCGTTTTGACATTGTTCATGGTCAGCTCAAACCCAGTTCCCTTTTTCTGGATCGATTGAACGACGGCATGCGTCGAGATGGTGATATCCAAGCGCTTGGCTTCATTGATTAAACAGTCGATGATCGTTTGCGATTGATCCGTGGTAGGAAACATCCGTCCGTCGGCTTCGGTCTTAAGAGGAACACCTCGGGACTCGAACCAGTCGACCGTATCTTGCGGCTGAAAGCGGGCAAAAGCACCTCGCAACGCTTGGCCACCCCGAGGATAAAATGTCACAAGTTTCGCGGGATCAAAGCAGGCATGCGTCACATTGCAGCGGCCGCCGCCCGAAATCTTTACTTTTCCAAGCAGTTGCGCCGTACGTTCAAATATCGAAACGCGGCATTTTGGATTTTCTTGAGCACAGGAAAGAGCCGCGAAAAAACCGGCCGCGCCGCCTCCTAGCACGACAATATGGGGTGATGATGTTGAGGTAGACATGGACGGAATTGTACTGTATAAACTCCTATGGCCTTTTGGGATAACGTTTTGGCACTGCGTAAAATTGAATTTTTCACAACGCTCGTCATGATCGTTGTTCCGCTACTAGGAGGCGCTGTTCTCCTGACCCTGCGTCATCGGATACGTTTTATTCAGACCGAGACCACTGAAACCCAGGGCTTTTCCTACCAACAAACGGTCGAACACCTTCATTCCAAGACGCAAACGCTGGACAAAGAATTGCGCCATGCGAAGTCGCAGATTGGGTCGCTTGAGCGCATCACCGCTCCGCGTCAGCTCTCGGAAGCACAACAAAAGCAGATCGTGGTTCAGCTCCGCGGCGTCAAAGCGTCTCCCGTCATTGTCGCTGCCTATGCGTTCGAAGAAGAAAGCGCAAATTATGCGGGAGAGATCGCCGGCGTCTTGCGAAAATCCGGCTGGGATGTTTCCGTTAAGCGAGCGTCGATGAATGATTTTAAGGGCGTGAGTTTGGGCATCGTGAATCTCACGCAGCGTCCGATTTTGGGTTTACGAGAGCTCGCCCAAGCGTTTGAGGCAGCTCATGTGGAACTGCATCAGCGCCAGATTTCCGCGGATTCCATCGCAGGACAACTCGACGATGGCTCGATTCTGGTCGTTGTAGGGCGGAAATAGCGCCATGGACTCTCTTTGGCATATGTCATTTCCAGCCTGGCATTTTATCCTGCGCGGTTCTATCGTTTATCTCTTTGTCCTGCTCTTATTGCGATTGAGCGGCAAGCGGCAAATTGGTCAGATGGCACCCGGGGAATTTGTGGCGGTCCTACTCATCAGCAACGCAGTCCAAAACGCCATGAATGGAGGGGACAATTCTGTTACGGGCGGGCTGATTCTTGCCTTTATCATCATTCTTTTGAGTTTTGGCATCGACTACCTGACATACAAATCGAAGCGTCTGGAGTCCTGGATCCAAGGGCAGCCGCGACTTTTGATTCATCATGGGAAAGTACTCCAAGAGAACTTGAATAAGGAATTTTTGAGTCTCGAGGAATTAAAAACGATTCTGCGTCGCCAAGGCATCCATCATATGCAAGACGTGAATGAGGCGGTTC
>JAYWEN010000103.1:0-5947 GCA_043779245.1 Elusimicrobiota bacterium
CAACGCTCGGAGATACAACTTTTTGCCGACAACCACTTTTTTCAAATTCGGCGTTGCGGAATGATTCACAAGCCCCGCATAGCCTGTCGGAATGAGGAGATCAGTCCTGACCCGAAATTTGTAGGGGTCTGCGTAGCGTGTGCAGAGGTCTTCTTGAGAGTTTCGCTTTATCCATATCCCTTTTACAACGAGCGACTCGCCTTTGATCATTCGACGGAGAGAAAATAATCCTAAACCTGCATGCGGGATTGTGGACTTTTTGATGCTGAAGCCAGAGGAGAGGACTCTTTTTTTCAACCTCGTTGAGCTCCATTCCCAACGGTCTGATAGCGTTCGAGATAAATATCGGAAAAGACAGGCACCATCACAATGATGAGAGGTCCGACCAAAAGTCCAAGCGGTCCGAACACTTCGATGCCGCCTAAGATTCCCAGAAAAAGCCAGACGAATGGAATGTCCGCCTTGCTTCCCACGATATAAGGCCGCGCGAGATTATCGATCACGCCCACCACGAGAAATCCCCAGGCCGTCATGAAAATTCCTTTTCCAATGTGTCCGGTAAAAAAGTAGATGAGAGCCACCGGCATCCAGACAAGTGCCGTCCCCACGCTCGGGATTAAAGAGGCTAGCGCCGTCAAAACGCCCAGCAAAATCGATCCTTCAGTGCCCACAATTAAAAATCCAATCCCAGCGCAGATTCCCTGCACAAGCGATGTTAAAAAGGTCCCGCGCATCACCCCGACGACCGTCAGTTTCAGTTTGTCCGTCACCTGCTTTTTCGAGGACTCGTCCATAGGCAACAGTCTCACGCAGTAGGCGGCGAGCGCTGGGCCGTCACGAAATACAAAAAAGGTCACGATCAAAAACACTAAGAGATCGAGAATAAATCCAAGCGTATTTCCCGCGAGTGTTGTGCCGAGATTGGCAATTGTTGAAAGTGAGCGGTTCCCGGCATTCACCAACCGGTCTTGAACTTCGGACGATCTGACATCAAGCTGATTGCGTACAGCCTCGGGCAATCGGTTCGCCCAGGGAGAATTGAGAGGATTGGTTCGAATCCAAACGAGCGCGTGCTGGGCAGTCGTGCGAATGAGAGGCATGAGGTCGTGAACTTCTGAAATGACTGCCCAAATAACAAGGACAATCGGGATCACAAAAAACAAAAGGACGGCGACGTCAGAAATAATCGGTGCGAGGAAGGCTTTCTTAGGACCGAGACGTCTTTTCACGCCTAAGTGCATCGGATAAAACACAAACCCAATTGAGAGCGCGCACAAGACCGCGCCCCAATAGGGAAAGAGAAGTAGTGCCCCTGCATACAGCACAAAAGCATAGAGAACAAAAAAGAGAACTGAATTTCCTTTAGATGGCATTTGGACTTGTCTTACAGAATTGACCCTGTCTCACGTTAGATCCTCACACTGGGAAAACTCAGAAATTTTAACGCGCTCTATGAGATTGTAATCGCAGGGTAATCCGTGTAGCCTTTCTCCGTCCCACCGTAAAACGTTCGTGGATCGGGTTCGTTGAGTTCCGCCCCAATTTGCATTCGGCGCGGCAAGTCAGGATTGGCGAGAAAAGACGTTCCAAAGGAGATCATGTCAGCAACGCCGGAAGCAATGGCGGCATCGGCGCGATCGCGGTTGTACCCTCCATTGAGCATCAAAGCCCCCTGAAAGAGTGGACGGAAGAGCGAGCTCGGAATCACTTTCCCACCGTGACGCACGTCAGCTTCGCTCGCTTCCTTTAGATGGACATAAACGATCTCCAGAGCGTCAAGCTCCGAGATGACATGGCTGAAAACTTTTTCAGGATCAGAATCTTTCATATCGTTAAACGAGCTGCCGGGCGATAAACGAACCCCGACTCGGTTAGCGCCCCAAACATCGATTGCCGCTCGAGTGATCTCGAGCAAGAAGCGTGCGCGGTTTTCGATCGAGCCGCCGTAGTCGTCTGTGCGCTGGTTGGTTCCATCGAGCAAAAATTGTTCAGGCAAGTAGCCGTTGGCGCCGTGAATCTCGACACCATCAAACCCTGCCTCGAGGGCATTCTTCGCACCCGTGCGATAAGCTTCTACGAGTTCTGGAATCTCAGCGGTTTCTAAAGCGCGCGGCGCTTCATAAGGCTTCATTCCTTCGGGCGTATAGATCTGTCCCTGAGGAGCGATGGACGACGGAGCTACCGGAAGATCGCCATTAGGTTGAAAAAGCGGGTGCGACGCACGACCCACATGCCAGAGCTGAAGAAAGATCCGCCCATTAGTTTGGTGAACCGCGTCCGTCACGAAGCGCCAGCCGGCCACTTGCTCGGAAGAGTGGATGCCGGGGGTGTTAGGGTAGCCCACGCCGCGCGGCGAGACTTGCGTCGCTTCTGTGATGAGAAGTCCAGCTGAGGCGCGCTGTCGGTAATAGGTGGCGCCGAGCTCCGTCGGGGCATTTCCTGCACCTGCACGATTGCGCGTCATCGGGGCCAAGACAATACGGTTAGAAAGCGTCATCGTTCCAAGCTTAATCGGCGAAAATAAATTTTTAGTCATATGGAATTCCTTTCTGGAGTAGTTTTTGTGCGTCTGTGCATTATGATTTATTTAGCCGTTATGGCGGCAATTTTTTCGACTGCAAACGTGCGGAAGATGATGCCGCTGCGGAGATTGACCTCGGCGCCACACTTCAACAATTTCCCCTCGAAGGAACGCCCGTCCTTCAGCGAAAGCCGGACCAATTGGCCGGTGGGTTTGATCGAAAAGGGGCAATCGGTACTCACCAACGATGCCGAAGAAACAGTTACCGGATCTGCATTGGCGGGTGGAGCGTCCTCGCAAGAAACTCCTAACCGCGGAAGATTCCGACCGGGCGGTGGCAGCGCAATTTTGAACAGCTGCGGCTGACCTTTTCGAAGCACTTCTATTTCGAGACTTGATCCGGCGGATGCCACGGTCGCGCTCAAATCCTTAAAATCTTTAATGGTTTGACTATCGATACGCATGACGAAATCCCCGATACGCAAACCTACATTCTCGGCCGGCGATCCGGGCCTCACATAGTTGATGCGGCAGCCGCGCCCCATGTCAGCCGATCCTATCGCGCAAACGAATAACAGCAGAAGCACCTTGAAAAGTGGGCTCATAGTCTCCACAGTTTATCGCAAATAAGCGTTTTGCGCGAGAAGGGAATAGGATAATGGAAGAACGAAATCGAATTCCGCACTTATTAAGGGATGGGTTTTGTTCCGGCAAAAACATCCAAGGTGTACTGTTCCGCGTCTCGCTGGAAGGCTGGCCAATCGAGCGTCGTGAGATGCGTTATTATTTTTGGCATCGGCGTTTCTTCGTGCAGGCCGGTGATAATTGTGGGGAGCGTATTTTTCCCACCGAGTTCGAATAGCCGCTTTACTGTGAGATAGAAGTACGTGTAGCAACCAAAATTATGTTCGCCGTGTAAGAACTCGTCTACTGATCCGTTCAAGTCACAAACCATTTCATGCGCGTCCGAGTGACCCCAGCGCGCAAAGGCATCGCGCGTGTGATTCCGCCCCTCCCAGGTTACCGATTGTGCAAGACCTTCGTTGAACCAATTCGGAATGCCTTTGGGCCCCGAATGAGCGACAAGATCTCTTAGCACCGCGTGGGCCATCTCATGTTGAACAAGTTCGTTGACGTTTGCATTGGGGTAGGCCCTATAATGTTCGATATCCACAACCATAGACTGCCTCAGCCCATTTCCATAACCCGTCGATTGAACATACGCCCCGCGGGGATGTCGAAATGTCTTGGATGGCAGATCTTTCACCGAAACGACTAATACATGATGGAGAGCATATTCGACGCCCCAGCGTTGGGTCACCAACGCAAGCGCTGAGGGAACCATTACTTTCATCTGTGCGAGCAGCTCGTTAAATTCCTTCCTGTGGAACCCCTCGTAGGTCTCGTCATAGGTTATCGGCACAACCGGGTCCTTATCGCCGAAGACAACACGCGGCATAATAAGGAGTACATTCAAACCTAATCCGAACATCCAAACCACTCGAGGATATTTTTTCATCCAATTATTATGCTTGCATTTACTTTGTCGATATGGATTCAAGGAGTCCTCCTTTACCAATGGTGCTCCAGATATTCCGTTCGCTTCCCGATGATGAAGAAAAGGACGCCAGCAAAAAATAAACCGAGCGGAAAGTCGATGAGATCCGCTCGAATCCATGAACGCGAAGGATGAGTGTCCACGTAGAAAACGGTCACGTGCTGGCCATTGTGATAATGGCCCGGCCACGTGGGCAAGCCTCTTAGTTTGTAATCACCAGCGATAACCGAATAGGTCACAACCGGCCATTCGTACGAACTCCGCGAGTAGCCACTTCTTCCAAGCCGTGGGGTGGCAGCTTTATCCCCTTCAACATAGTCAACAATCCCCACCGCATGACGATAGGGATACGCGATGACGGCGTTTCGAACGGAATAGACGAGACCGATCGCTAAGAAAGCGGATCCAACCTTTTTGAATAAATCTGCGGCCGGTCCTACCCAAAGCAGATTGTCAAGAGTAAACGGCAGCTCCTGTCGCCTCATAAAATAGGTGCGAATTCCGATCCATATCAAAGCCATAAAAATGAATGAGCTTGGATTCACGACAGGTTTGCAGGAATCGACATAGGCAAACAATAATTTTGACAGACCATCAATTATTGTGTCTTTTCGCGAACGAGATAAAGCGGACGCTGCTTAACCTCATCGTAAATTCGGCTGATGTAGAGGCCCATGAGGCCGAGCACAATAAGCTGTACGCCGCCGAAGGACGACACGACAAATGCGATCGATGCCCAGCCTGGAACGGCTTGGCTTGTAAACAATTTAATGACCACAATGTAAAGCGCGTAAATAAATCCGAGGAGACAAAATAAAAGTCCGACAATAACAACGATTTGGAGCGGCATCGCAGAAAAAGCTAATAGGCCATCTAAACCAAGCGTCGTCATGCGTGAAGTCGAATATTTAGTTTCACCCCGCTTGCGCGCATCCGGAACGTACAGCACTCCCACGGAACTATACCCCACCCAGCCCACGAGACCCCGCAAAAAGCGGTGTCGTTCTCGTAAGAGCCGAAACGCTTCGACGACTCGCTTGTCCATCAGCCGAAAATCCGCGGCGTTCGGCGGCAAGGAGACGTCGGAAAGTTTCGAGAACATCGAATAGAACCAACGGCTTACGAGCCCCTTGCTGGTATGGGGGACCTTCGTGGTGTCGCGCACCGTGTAAACGATCTCAATGCCTTCTTTCCAACGCTTCACCAGATCTTTTACGACCTCTGGCGGGTGTTGCAGATCGCCATCGAGCGTTACGGTTGCGTCTCCATCGGAAACATCGAGGCCGGCCGTCAATGCTACTTGGTGACCAAAGTTGCGGGAAAGACTGACAAATTTGGAGCGGGAATCTCGTTGATTCAGGCTTTTGAGGACGTCGAGTGAACCATCCTGGCTTCCGTCATCGACGAAAATAATCTCAAACTCCGATGCCAATGACTCCGCCACTTTTTTGATCCGGTCATAGCATTCTTCGAGATTTTCCTTTTCATTGAAGACTGGAACGACGAATGACAATTTCATGAATGTTTTCCCCTCCTAAAGTCTGTCCACCTCACAATTCCAAAGTCCACAATGCAAAGAAGAATCAACTGCGAAATCCACTTGGCAGGGTAGAGATGCTTCATCCAAGGAATTCCCAGCACACCTTGAAGAATGAACAATCCGTAAGCGGCGGAGAAGAAAAGCGCAAGCGAAAGAGAAAACTCCACAGGCCTATGGACTTGAAAAAACATCCATCCCACCAATGCGATCAAGAAGGTGCTCGCATACCAGGCGTTGATGCCGCACCAGGTCATAGGAAGCTGGCTGATGCGTTTCAGTTTCTGGAGGTAAATGCGAAGGACCGCGCGAGGTTCATGGATGACGTGCG
>JAYWEN010000104.1:0-1891 GCA_043779245.1 Elusimicrobiota bacterium
GTCTTTCACGACATCCGGGATCGATCCGCTGCGGGTCGTCACCACGGCTTTACCACAGGCCATACTTTCAGCTAACACATAGCCGAATTGCTCCTGCCAGTTGTGTGCTGGTTTGCTGGGAAGCACAAAGACATCGGCCATATTGTGAAGTAACGGCAAAAGATCATAAGAAACGAAAGGCACACGTAAAATAATATTGCCATAGACAGCCGCGGCACGATCAATCTCGGCCGCCAAAGGCCCTTCACCGATAAAGCAGAATCGTACTGGGCGAGATACGGCTTTCAGGACTTGAGGGAGGGTCTCGAGAAGATCTAATACTCCTTTCTCTTCGACAAAACGACCGACAAAGAGAACAACGAGTTCGTCGGCTTTGAGATTCCAATGGGCTGTGAATTCGGCTTCTCTCGGCCCCGGCTTAAAATGATTAAGATCGACGGCCATTGAGATGACTTCTATTCGATCCGCGGCGACGCCTTCTTCAATCAACATAAGCTTTGATGTCTCGGTAACTGCCAGAAAGCCATCGAGCTCTCTAAGCGTTTGGTTTTTCCTCCTTTTTCGTAATGGATGGAGTTCCCCCCTATGCGGTAGGTTTTCCCAAATTGTGGCTACAACTTTGCATGGATGTTGTCGGCGAAAACGAAGGGACTGGTATGTCAACGTTGAAAATGTTTCTGCCGAATGAATGATATCGGGAGTGCCGATTATTGAGTCAAAGTTATAGAGTCCATAACTTTGACCACAAGTCCAACTCAAAGCTCTATTCAAGGCAATAAAACAGTTCGGAAAAAACCGCGCGATAGTACCTCCCCATACTCGTGCATTCCTCAAGACGATTCCTGGGGTCGAGATTGGCGATTTATAGAATTGATGGTCAGCGCCTATGGCCGTGAAGTCATGGCGTTCAGCCAGGGGAACATAGGTCTGAAGCTCCCAAGGGTTCAGGAAGGGGCCTCGTACAAAGGCGATTCGCATCAGATCTGCTTTTCCTTGATGATGATGGGGCTTGAGAAAGCCACTGCGGCCAAAAAACTCGCAAACACCATGTCAAAGCTGTTCACGGTGACGATATCAACGAAGTTGTGTATCAGAAATCCTATCAGACTGATCGACAAAATAGCGTTGATCGAGGGAGCCTGGTGAGTTGTTTTTAAAGCTCGCCAGACCAGAATTCCAACACCCCCTGCCCATAGTGAGAAGCCAAGGATCCCTAGATCAACGAGTATTTGCAGATAGAGATTATGTAGGTGTTGCCAGAAGGAAATGGGTTTACCCTCCGAGTCGGTTTTGAAATTAGGAAGGTCCTCTGCAGAGAGATAGGAGGATATTTGATGCGCATAATTTCCGGGACCCAATCCGATCCACGGATGTTCATGCACAATCTTGAGCCCCGTTTGCATGTAAATTTGCCTGTCGGAAAGACTCCAAGGTGTGCGCCCTGACGGTTGTCGAATCACAACCACTACCAATACGAGAAGCGCTACTCCCAGCAGTCCTCCTCCCAGCCGACGAGCGGGACTGTTGAACCATCGCAAACATGCGGGTCCCACCAGGAGGAAACTTCCGAGGGCCAGGCCCAGCCAGGCGCCACGAGAATAACTCAGAACAAAAGCGATGGTCGTCGTACAAAGCATTCCCCATCTGACAAGGTTCGGAATCCTGGATGGGAGCTTCGTATAAATCCACATGGCAGGGAGGCAAAGTGACAGGTAAGCGGAAAAAATGTTGTGCTGATTGAAAAGCCCTTTTACTTGCACGTAACTCCGGTAAGTCTCAAATTGATAAAGTCCGAGCAGCGTAATTCCAAATCCAAGCCAAGAAAGCGTGACACAGAGACGTTTAGGCCAAGACGGTTGAAGCATCGTTTGCTGCGCGTTCAGGAAATAAA
>JAYWEN010000105.1:0-9120 GCA_043779245.1 Elusimicrobiota bacterium
TCTCAGGCTACATAGAGAATGGATATCATGTCCACTTTACTATTCAATCAGACGACCAAGTGACAAACAAGTAATAATCCGCCATTGACGTCATGGCGAGGAATCAGGTTGGTCTTTATCACGGAGGGGTCGCATAGTGGCCTAGTGCGGCGGTTTGCTAAACCGCTATACGGGTAATTCCGTATCGAGGGTTCGAATCCCTCCCCCTCCGTGATAAAGATTATGGTTTGCGTGTATGTGTTGCTAAGTCTGAAAACCGGCAAAAAATATGTTGGATCAACAACGTGGGATCCAGCCGCTCGCTTATCGGAGCATAATGCTGGCAAAGTGCCTTGGACAAGGAATCATAGGCCGTTAAAGCTCTTGTATACGGAAGATTTAGAGAGCGTTGATTTGGCACGACGACGAGAGCGATTTTTTAAGACAGGAAAAGGACGAGAGGTTCTTAAATCGTTATTAAACGGTAAATAGGATCGAAGTCCCGCGCCACTAAAGCGATGGCGCGCCCCACTTACGACCGTGGGACCTGCACGCTATAGGGTATTGAGGAAGTGCAGGCCCGCCAAGGTGTAGTGGCGGGGAAAACACTGAGAAATCCAATGGTTATGAACGATCACATCAAATCCGAAATTTCGCTCTATCTTGCCGGCAATTTAACGGAAAGCCGCAACCGTCAAATCGAAGCCCATACCGCCTCCTGCGAAAAATGTCGCACCGCGCTCACAAGAGCCAAATCCAAAAATGCCCGAGTCAAACGGGAAGCCTTGAAGAAAGCCTCCTCGGACCCACTGCCGAATTTATTTTTAGCACGACAGGGGAAAGATGTCGGTGCTGATCCAAGCCCCAGCCGATCCCCCTTTATCCTCGCGGGATTTTTTCTTCTCGCAGGACTCGCGTTTTGGTCTGCTCGCCATTTCGGACTCTTGAGCCGTTCGACGGTGCTTCCAGGGGCTGAATCCGATACAGCTGAAGTTATGACCAGTACCGCGGCGGCCACAACAGCCGAAAAACCACCAGTCCCGAAAGCGGCTCGGTCGGTTGCACCTATACCTGCCCAAGCCAAAGCCCCTGTCACAATTCCCTTGCAGCAGCAATGGAAAGGGCAAGAAAGTAGTATCCCTGACGCGCGCGTGGTTGTCATACGTAATAAGGATCACTGGCAAAATATTTGGGAAGAGACTCAGCAGAAGGATTCTCTCCCTGCCATCAATTTTGATGACCATGTTGTTGTTGCCGTCCTAGCGGGGTCCCGGCCCGCCGGGTCCATGATCGAACTCGGCAGAATCCGAGACGAAGATGATGACGCTCTTTATATTCCCTATCGTGTGAATGCTGGCACCACGGTAGCTTCGGGCACTTCGGACGCGCCTGTTCATCCCTTTATATTTGCACAGATTCCGCATATCCAAAAAAAGATCCGTTTGATAGAGAAGGGGGCAAAATGAATCATTTACAGGAAATTAGAAATGCCGGACAAAGTATTTGGCTCGACTTTATCACCCGCCAATTTATGGCTGATGGGAAACTCTCTAAACTTATTTCCGAAGACGGCGTGAGTGGTGTCACCTCGAATCCCACGATTTTTCAAAAGGCCATCACAGGCGGCAAAGAATACGATGAGATGATCTCTCGCTTAATTCGTGAAGGCAAAACAAGCGATCAAATCTTCGACGCCATCTCCATTGAAGATATCCAGCACGGATGCGACCAGTTTCGTCCCGTGTTTGAGAAAACGAAAGGACAAGATGGCTTCGTATCGCTCGAGGTCAACCCTCATTTTGCACGAGACACCCAAAGCACGTTAGCCGAAGCCCGCCGGCTTTTCGCCGCCGTGAATCGCCCGAACGTGATGATCAAAATTCCCGGCACCAAAGAAGGATTGGGCGCGATTGAACAGGCCTTAGGAGAGGGAATCAACATTAACATCACGCTCATCTTTTCGCTTCAACGCTATCAAGAAGTAATAGACGCCTGGCTCGCTGGTTTAGAGCGTCTCGCGGCCAAAGAAATAAAACCGCTGTCCGAGGTCTCATCCGTCGCGAGTTTTTTTGTGAGTCGCGTCGACACGCTCATTGACGGCCTGCTGGATAAAATCCCTCACCCGGCCTCCGGCCACCCTCTCCCTGAAGGGAGAGGGCCCAGCGCAGCGGGGGGTGAGGGCCTGAAAGGGAAGGCCGCGATTGCCAATGCTCAGCTCGCCTATGGAATGTTTTTAAAAATGAAAAACAGCGCACGCTTTAAAGCGCTTGCGGCCAAAGGAGCCATTATCCAACGGCCTTTGTGGGCGAGCACGAGCACCAAGAATCCGGCGTATCGCGACGTCATTTACGTCGAAGCATTGGTCGGTGCCGAAACCGTGAACACGCTGCCATTGGCCACGATCGAAGCGGCTCGCGATCATGCTCATGTGGGCCAGACATTACCCGGCGATCTCTCGGCCGCGCAAAAAGACATCGATAACTTGGCGGCGGCTGGCATTTCGATGGACGACATTACGCTCCAGCTTGAAGTCGACGGCTTAAAACTTTTTGCGGCATCCTACGATGAGCTGATCAAAGGATTGGACCAAAAAAAAGAAGCGTTGAAAACTGGAGTCAAGTAAATGCAAATCGGTCTCGTTGGATTAGGACGCATGGGCATGAATATGGGACGGCGCTGGCAGAAAGGCGGCCATCAAGTCGTGGCGTACAACCGGACCTTTGCAAAAACAGAAGAACTGTCCAAAGACGGCGCAACAGCGACGAAGTCTCTGTCTGAATTTGTCCAAGCCCTCAAAGTGCCACGCGTGGTATGGCTGATGCTTCCGGCGGGCGCGGCCACAGAAGAGCATCTCAAAGAATTGTCCGGTCTCTTGTCGAAAGGCGACCTCATCATCGACGGTGGCAACAACTACTATAAAGAAGATATTCGTCACGCCGAAGAACTGAAAGCCAAAGGAATCGAATTTATGGATGCCGGCGTCTCGGGCGGAGTCTGGGGACTCTCTATCGGGTACTGCACGATGGTTGGGGGTGAGCCTGCTTCCTTTTTGCGGATCGAACCGCTTTTAAAAACGCTTGCTCCCAAAGATGGCTACATGCATTGCGGACCCGTGGGCGCGGGCCATTTTGTAAAGATGGTTCACAATGGGATCGAATACGGCATGATGCAAGCGTATGGCGAAGGATTTGAAATATTGCAGGCTTCGCCTTATAAACCCGATCCTCAAAAAGTGGCCCATCTCTGGAACCAAGGCAGTGTCGTTCGCTCCTGGCTTTTAGAACTCGTCGAAGGCGCTTTCACCAAAGATCCGCAGTTGAGTGGAATTGAAGGATACGTCGAAGATTCTGGCGAGGGTCGTTGGACAGTCCAACAAGCGATCGACTCCGGTGTCTCGGCTCCGGTTATAGCGCTATCGCTCTTCCAACGCTTTGTGTCCCGTGAGAAAGATCCTTTCAGTTTTCGATTGCTAGCCGCGTTACGCAACGAGTTTGGTGGACACGCCGTGGTCAAATCAGGGGAAAGTAAACGCGCGTCGGCCGCCGGGGCGGGCTCCATTCAACCGGCGTCTGCAGCACCCAATGCCAAACCCCGATAGCTGATGGCACCCAGCAGCCCAACCGTTTCCCGACTCATCACTAAAGAAGGATTATGTTTACTGGAAGAGCTTCCATCCCCCTGTGGCATTATTATCTTTGGCGCTTCGGGAGACCTTACTCACCGTAAGCTTCTGCCTTCTCTCTTCTCGCTCTCCGAAGAAAATCTTTTGCCACCAAGCTATTTTATTCTTGGCGTCGCTCGTACGGTCATGTCAGACGCGCAATTTCAACAGACGGTCAAAGAGAGTCTCGGAGAGGTGGGAAGTGCGGAGAAACGCTCCGAGTTTCTGAAGCGTTGTGTCTATCACGCCGGGGATTATTCAGATCCAACGATGTACGATGCCCTGAAAAAACGATTAACCGATCTCGACAAAAGCTATGCGACCGACGGTCGGCATCTTTTTTATCTCTCCACACCCCCTGTGCTTTATGAAGAAGTGGCCCAGCGCTTGGGAAAAGCGGGACTCGCTCAAGCCCCATCTGATAAAAGTTGGGTTCGATTGGTGGTCGAAAAGCCATTCGGGCATGATTTGCCATCCGCCAAGAGCTTGAACAGCGCGCTGCATAACGTTTTTCAGGAAAAGCAAATTTATCGAATCGACCACTATCTTGGAAAAGAAACCGTCCAAAATATTTTAATGTTTCGCTTTGCCAACGCCATGTACGAACCGATTTGGAATAACAAATACATTGATCATGTTCAGATCACAGCTGCCGAATCCGTCGGCGTAGAACATCGGGCTGGCTATTACGAACAATCCGGCGTTCTGCGCGACATGTTCCAGAACCATCTCTTCCAATTGCTGTCGCTGGTGGCCATGGAACCTCCCTCGTCTTTCGAGGCCAATGCCCTTCGCAATGAGAAATCAAAAGTTCTGGATTCTTTGTGCTTTTCGAAAGACTGCGACTGGAGCACGCGTGCGGTCCGCGGGCAATACAACTCGGGGACCCTCGAAAGCCAGGCCGTGGCGGGCTACCGTCACGAGCAAGGGGTGAGCCCCCATTCGATGACGGAAACGTTCGCGGCGCTCAAGGTGGAAATCGATAACTGGCGCTGGCATGGCGTGCCGTTTTATCTGCGATCTGGAAAACGCATGCCCAAACGGGCGACTGAAATCCTCGTGGTGTTTAAGCACGTCCCCAGCTCAATTTTTCAGCCGCTCACGGCGGATCAAATGTCTTCCAATATTTTGAATTTTCGCATTCAACCCAACGAAGGCATCTCCCTTCGATTTGAAGCCAAGCATCCTGGTCCTAAACTTTGCATGAGCTCTGTCACGATGCAATTCGGTTACGAAGAGGCTTTTGGCGTGAAACCGCCGGAATCCTACGCGCGGCTTTTTCATGATGTGATGATCGGGGATCAGACTCTCTTTGCCCGGCAGGATTGGTTGACGCGCTCCTGGCGGTTTTTAGATCCCGTAGTGGAGAAGTGGGCCTCTGAAAAAGAAAAGGGGCTGCATCTCTATCCGGCGGGGAGCTGGGGCCCGCCCGAATCCGATGAATTGATGACACGCGATGGACGGCAATGGCTGACAACGTAATCATCGCTGAAACACCGGAAGCCATGGCTGAACGTGTGGCCGATGACTTTGCACGCCTCGTGAATGAAACCCACGCCGTTCAGGATCGTTTTTCAATCGCACTCGCGGGGGGGCAAACCCCGAAGCTTTTCTATTCGCGGCTAGCCAAAGAGCCGTACCGTTCGTCTATTCCTTGGGGTAAGCTGTGGTTTTTCTGGGGGGATGAACGATGCGTTCCCAAAGATCATCCCGATTCCAATTTCCACATGGTTTCCGAAACTCTTTTGCAGTACGTGCCGGTGAATCCGGCGCACGTTTTTCGCATGCACGGGGAAGACCCTCCTCCGCAAGCCGCCCAAGAGTACGAAAAAGAAATGCGTTCTTTTTTCCGCGATTCGGGATTCTGGCCCAATTTCGATTTGGTTCTCTTAGGCTTAGGCGCCGACGGCCACACCGCGTCACTCATTCCCGGAACCTCGGCCGTTGCCAATCACGTTTCCGAGGAATGGGGAGAAAACGAGCGACGCCGCGTCCCCGGGGGAACCGACGAGGCCCCTCAACCCCGTTGGGTCGTCCACAACGTCGTTCGATCTCTTCAGACTGTGCGTCTGACCCTTACCTACCCTGTCATCAACCATGCCAAGCATGTCTGGTTTCTCGTCACAGGGGCTAAAAAAGCGGGGGTATTTGCTGAAGTCCAAAAACAATTGAGTCCTGATTTTCCGGCTAGCCTTGTGCAGCCGGTGAACGGTGAATTACGCTGGTATATCGATAAAACGGTTAAAGGAGAAGCTCCATGCCTTTGATTGTTGACACTCATTAGAGATAAAGACTATTCTCTTAAGACCTAAACATTATGGCGACTGATTATTCCACCGCGGTAGTCCCTCCTGACGTTGTCCATCATATCGATCAATTGCATTCGGGTGTTGAAACGCTCCAGCGCGAATTAGGCCAAGCGCTTACCGTCTGGCAGACCACGCTCGCCGATGAGCAGACGAAGTTCGACACGCTTCGCCAGCACAAAGAACTTGCCTGGCAGGAACAGGACGCTCAGTGGGCTCGTCAGGCGCAGAGTTACGAAGAGCGTCTGGCCGAAATTAAATCCGAATTTGAATCTCGCTTACAGCAGACTGAACAAAACGCCGCTCGCACGCTGAACGAACTCGACGATGCGTGGCAGCGAGACAAATTGGAATGGGCCAAGGCGGCGAACGGAGACGAATGGATTCGCCTCCGAGCCGACCTCGAAACCAAAGCCACTTCTTTAGAAGAACGGATCGCCATCATAGAGCAGACCCATGCTTCGGAGAAGGAGACGCTGCTCGCACGCATCCACGAGTTGGAGCAATCCCATTCTCAGGACGTCACCAGTCCCACACCCGAAACCGTAAAGGCGCTCCAAGCGCAATTGTCAGAATTCCAAGGCCGCGCCTCGCATTCAGACGAGCTTGTTCAAACCTCCATTCACGCCATTGACGCCGAGATCACGGCGCTTCACACTCTACTCGTCGCGTCTATTCCTGACAGTGCCCACTAGTCCCTACCTCGAATCTTCCTTAGCCCGATGGTCTGACCGTGGAGTGCTCGTGCGTCGAGACGTCGAACTTCTGCTCGAAGGACTCCAACTGAAAGGTCATCTGCTCAATGGCCTACGCGATCGCATCAGCCAACACCGCTCTGAGGATATGGCTCAGTTTGAGGAGTCCCGGCGTGAGGCCCAGACCCAATGGGAAGAGCGTCTGAAGCGAC
Source organism: Elusimicrobiota bacterium (assembly GCA_043779245.1). GTDB lineage: Bacteria > Elusimicrobiota > Elusimicrobia > 2-01-FULL-59-12 > 2-01-FULL-59-12 > JANLWZ01. The sequence continues at coordinate 6,854 of JAYWEN010000105.1, forward strand.
TGGAAGAATGGATCGGGACTCAAGCGGGTTTCCGTCAATCAACAGAGAAGCTGAAGACATGGAGTACGGCGGCGCAGTGGTTTGATAACGCCCAAACGATAGCGGTACGGTATCGTACCTCGACGCTTGAGCCTAAGATGGAAAAGCTAGAGAACCGGCTCGTCGATTTAACCGAAGGTCTCATTCGATGGTCGGAGCGTCTGTTGGAAAAAGAAACGGAGCTGCACACGTTCATGGACCGCGAAACCAACAAAGGGGTTGAAATCTTCGTGTCATCTGCGCGCAAGCGGCCTTATTTGGATTTCGTCTATGCTGAAAGAGAAGAAGAAGGCCGATTGTCTCGCGAAATAAAACTCCTACGTCTCGGCACGCAAAATATCCTCGCCCGCTTCGCTCGTGCTGACCGATGGGCCTCCGATAAAGTTCGCTCCAATCCGGCGCAGTTTGAAGTCAGAAAAACCCAGCTACTGAATATGTGGCGCTCCTTTCAAACCAGGTCCCAGGCGCTCCAAAATGAGATGCCTATTCGTGAGACAGCCTTTGACGAAGGGCGCCGACGCCTGCGATGGATTTATGAAAGTATTCAGCGTATGCGCGTTCTTGATGACGTGGTGGTCCCGCCCAAGCGCAAGCCGCTCCTTTATCGTCTGTTTAATATCAACGACGATTAACCCGAAGGCACGATGGATAAACTCATCAGACCTTCGCTTACTCTCGACCTAGAGAAAAAACTCGCAAAAATTTTGCGCGATCTAGAAACCTCCCTGGCGGAAAACGTCTTTTGGGAAAGTGTGATCGATCAAGCATGCGCGGCACTCTCGACGCAAACGGGCACGATGTTCAGGCTCTCAGAAAACGGCCAAGAGCTAGTGATCGTTGCCCACTACCGGCTGTCTCCTGGTAAATTGGAGCAGGCGCATTTCCCGATCACCAAAGGCATCTGTGGTTGGATTGCTCGGAATCGGCAGGTGGCCTGCGTGAATGACGTTGCCAAAGACGCCCGATTCAATTCTGAAGTGGATGTGGTCACCGAGTTTAAGACCCTGGCGATCCTGGGTGCCCCCGTGGCTATTCCACAGCGGCTCTATGGCGTGATCGAAGTGCTCAATCCAGGGCAACGCGCCTTTACCTCAAGCGACACTGAATTTCTGGAAGCTTTAGGGGGAGCGGCCGGCGCACTTTTTCACAGGCTGAATCTTCCCAAACCTTCCTGAATTCGGGACAAGACTCATGACGCCAGAACTCAAAGCGCAAATTCATCATGTCCGTCAGAAGTTGGCAGACCATGGCGATCCCACGGTCGGATTTCTGGCACCCCCCTCGCTCAAGCAATCGTTTCCGCCCGAGATTCCGCTCGTCTATCAGCAATTTTTGCGCGAAGCCGATGGTGCTGCATGCGGCGTGGTGATCTTATTTGAGAGCGAGAATCTGGTGCGTCAACAAACCCCGGCCAAAAGTCTACCCGGCGGACGTCAGAAGTGGTTTTGCTTTGGATCCGTCGAGGATTATCCTCTCGTGCTCGAAATCAAAACGGGCGCCGTCCATCTCTTGCCTGTGGAAGGGGATTTTGATCCCGACGATGCGTTGGGAGACCTCGACAGCTTCTTACTGTCTTCGGTGTTTGGGGAAGAGTACGCCGATTTTGTTGTCTTGGCCGAGGACGACGCCTGGTATCAGCTGATCACTCGGGCATAGCTCTTTCAGTCTCACGAAAAAGATAAAATGACCCAGGCTTCCCTATGAAAAAACTCCTCCGAGGCATCGTTGAATTCCGTAAAAATGTCCGGCCCGATTATCGCGAGACGTTCGCCCATTTAGCCTTAGGCCAGTCGCCAGACACCCTCTTTATTGCTTGCTCCGATAGCCGCGTGGTTCCGAATATTTTTGCTTCTGCCGACCCCGGCGATCTGTTCGTCATTCGAAATGTAGGAAACTTAATTCCACCGGCCGGCCGTGACGGCGTGTCAGGGAGCGACGAGTCCGAAGCCGCGGCCGTCGAATTTGCGCTCCAAAAGTTGGGAGTCTCCGATATTATTGTCTGCGGCCACTCAGAATGTGGCGCGATGCAGGCCTTGCTCACCGGTCGCGAAAAAGTCGATCCTGTTCACTTGAGTTCTTGGCTCAGGCATGGAGATGCGGCGCTGTCTGATTTAAAAAAGACCACGAAGATTAACAGTAAGCTCGAGCCTCACAACCGACTCTCCCAGCTCAACGTACTGTCTCAAATCGAGAATCTAAAAACGTATCCCATCGTTGAAGAGCGATTA
>JAYWEN010000106.1:0-1684 GCA_043779245.1 Elusimicrobiota bacterium
CCAGAAATGACCGGCACTGCTCCTGCGAAGGGGAATCCTTTGCGCTTTTAACAGTGCCGAGTTTGCCAAAGAAGGATTGGTCGCCAGAGGTCTTCGATATGATCAGTTTGATTGATGTGATTTGGATAGAGCCAAAAACCCGTGAAGTCGTATGCGCATTTGAAGTCGAGAAAAGTACTTCGATTTATTCCGGAATTCTGAGGATGGAAGACCTGGCGCGTTCAATGCCGGAGCGCAAAGGACATTTTTATATCGTGGCTCCTCATCTCCGGGGAAAACAAGTGTTAGCGCAGTTCAGGCGCCCGTCATTTCGAGAGCATTTGTCCGATATGTCCCTAGCCTATATTTCATTTGAAAACCTACGAAAACATTTTGACGCTCTGTGCAAATTCGGAGCCGATTACACGGTGCTTCAAAAAATAACTACGGAAGGTTTCGAAGTAGCCTAGCAGCAGCTAAGAGATTACATGCCACGAAAAATCGCGTTTTCACAGCGTTGGCGGTCCTTCCTCTTTAATTTAGATGTATGGGTGTCCCCGCTCGAGTCTTAATTGTCGAGTCTGTCGTTATAAAGGCTTTTACATCTTGAAAAGACCGAACGCCGCCGTGTGACACCATTTTTGCTATGCTCTTCAAAGTGAAACGCATTAAGAAGTCAGCGTGTTTTTTGTTGTTGGCGTGGCTCGTTGGTTCTTTCGGAATAGTGATGGGGCGAGTCCACGACGAAGAACATAAAACGTTCCATGCCATTCATCCCAATACCATTCATTCCCATAACGGCCATCTCCCACACAGACACAATCACAATCCGCTAGAGAAAAATCATGAGCCGCTACCTTCAGAATTAAACGACGGCCAGTGGGCCGTCTGTCCTTCGAAGATCGTTTCCACGCCACCCTTCACCATGGCGCTTAATCTTCTTCCGATTTTTAAAAATTTAACTCTGATTGATTCGCATAAAAGCATTCAGTGGTCGTATCCTGAGTCGCCGCCGCTGCATCATCCGCCTTCCATTGCCGCCTCTCATCTAAAAAGAGCCCCTCCTCTCGTTTAAGCTTTTCGTCGCCGGCTTCTTTAGGCGCGTCTGGCTTTTCTGTTCATAGTCCTTTCCACAGAATTTAAATGGTTGTTTGAACGATGGAGTGAAAATGAAATGTTTATTTACCTTTATGGCCTTGAACCTTTCGGTCCTTCTCGTAGGACAGAATTTGATTTATGCCGACGTGTCGTGCGCTTCGCTTTCTACTCCTAAAGATATTCTCGCGTGCGCGATTCAAAATCATCCTGATGTGAAGGAAGCCATGTTGGCTTGGGAGCAAAGCAAGACCCTTGAGGGGGTAGCTCGCCAGAGACCCAATCCTGAGTTGAACTCTAAGGACGTCTTCGGCGATGGTTCAAGTGACGATTACTTCTCTAGCGAGTTAAACCTGGCCCATGTCTTTGAGCTGGGCCACAAACGCGGCTCGCGTATTCAGCAGGCCAGATCGGAGCAAGTGCAAATGCAGGCCTTTGTACTGAAAATTAAGGAACAGGTTTTTATCACGACTCTCTTAGGCCTTCATCGAATTCGCCAGATTGAATCGGAGCTCCACATTGTTGAAGAGTCGTTGATAACGTTTAAGCGTATTCAACAGCAATTTAAGACAAGGCCTCGGCTAAATCCAGAGCAGCAGGCTGGTTTAAT
>JAYWEN010000107.1:0-3204 GCA_043779245.1 Elusimicrobiota bacterium
CAATAAACGTTTCCAATTTGTCCGTCATGACGTCACCAACTATATCCATGTGCCAGGACCTGTCGATGCGGTGCTGCATTTTGCAAGCCCGGCGTCCCCTCAAGATTATTTAGAGTTTCCTATCCCAACTCTCAAAGTGGGCGCTCTAGGAACACACAAGGCTCTTGGACTCGCCAAAGAAAAGAAAGCCAAGTTTCTTCTGGCTTCAACATCCGAAGTCTATGGTGATCCTTTGATCAACCCTCAACCTGAAACTTACTGGGGGAATGTGAATCCCGTGGGTCCGCGCGGAGTTTACGATGAAGCCAAGCGTTTTGCCGAAGCCATCACGATGGCCTACCACCGCTATCATGGGATGCAGGTGCGAATCGTGCGGATTTTTAACACGTATGGCCCACGCATGAGAGTAAATGATGGACGCGCGATCCCAAATTTCATCGCGCAAGCGCTCAAAGGGAAACCCCTGACCATGTATGGAGACGGATCGCAGACGCGAAGTTTTTGTTACGTGGACGACTTGGTTAAGGGTCTCTACAAGCTTTTGAACTCGAACATCAATGAGCCGGTGAACATCGGAAATCCTCATGAGATGACACTCGTCGAGATGGCTCAAAAGGTGCAAAAGTTCACGAAGACGAAAAGCCGCATTGTGTACCGGCCGCTCCCTCAGGATGATCCTAAAGTCCGTCGACCGGATATTCGCATCGCGCGCACGAAGCTCAAGTGGGAGCCCGAGGTGACGCTCGACGTGGGTCTCAAGAAAACAATCGCATACTTTCGCAAGGCCTTGAAGCGCGCATGACCTCCCAGCCTCGGGCTCAGCGTCAAGTTCCAATCACCGATCTGGGTTTGGAATACGATCTCATCAAAAAGGAACTTACGCCACTCCTAGATCGAATCCTCAAGTCAGGCGCTTATGTCCTTGGACCAGAGCTCGTACGTTTTGAAAAAGACCTAGCGTTTTATTTAAACATTAAACATGCGGTGGGGTTGAATAGCGGAACCGATGCCGTTCTCTTGGCGTTGCGAGCCTTGGATATCGGAGCAGGAGATGAAGTCCTCGTTCCAGCAATGTCCTTCTTCGCGAGCGTCGAACCCATTATCCAACTGGGCGCCAAACCCGTTTTTGTCGATATCGATCCAAAATCTTACGCCATCGATGCCGCGGCCGCGGGTGAAAAAGTGACTGCCAAAACAAAGGCCATCATCGCTGTCCACTTATATGGACAACCGGCTGACATGAAGGCTCTTTCTGCGATCGCTAAAGCGCGAAACATCGCGTTAATCGAAGACATGGCGCAATCCATTGGCGCCAGCTTCGATGGTAAGAAGGTCGGGGGATGGGGGGACATCGCCTGCCTCAGCTTTTACCCGACGAAGAATTTGGGAGCTTGCGGTGATGCCGGGGCGGTCTTAACTTCCTCGGATGCTCTCGCGGAGCGCGTGCGAAGCCTTCGCAACCACGGCGCCAAAGTGAAATATCACCATGAGGAAGTCGCCTACAATTCCAGACTCGACGAAATTCAGGCGGCTATTTTGCGATTAAAGCTCCCGCATTTAGATTCCTGGAATGAAAAGCGCCGCACGTTTGCGAAACAATACTCGGAACTTTTGCGAGGACTTCCTATCGTTCTCCCGGCCGAATTGCCTGATCGCCAACACATCTTTCATTTATATTCGATTCTGTCCGAACAGCGAGAGGAACTAAAATCCTTTCTAGAGAACGAAGGCATTTCAACTGGGCTGCATTACCCGATCGCGCTTCATCTCTTGCCGGCCCTGAAATATCTTGGACATCGAGAAAATGATTTTCCTCAAAGCGAACGCCTCGCGAGTCAAACCCTAAGTCTGCCACTGTTTCCCATGATGACCGCTGAGGATGTTTGGTATGTCTCCGATGCCGTGCGCCGGTTCTTTAAGAACCATGGCTAAACTCTCAATTGTTGTTCCTGTATATAACGAGGAGAACGAACTTCCACGCTTGATAGAGCTTTTCCTCAGCGTCAAACTGCCTCTGGATGCCGAATGGATTTTTGTCGATGACAAATCCAGAGATACGAGCCTGGCCGTTCTGTATTCCCTTTCTCCAAAATACGGATTCAAAGTCATCGCTCAGGATACCAATCAAGGAAAAGGCGCGGCCGTCATTCGAGGAATCAAAGAAGCTACCGGCGATATCATCATGGTCCAGGACGCCGATTTCGAATACGATCCGACGGAGATTCCGATGCTCCTGCAGCCGTTACTCGACAACCGGGCGGATGTCGTGTTTGGCAGCCGATTTAAACATAACTCTGCGCAGGTTCACCGAACCTATCACTATTTCGTGAATCGGCTACTTACCTCCTTGAGCAATCTGCTTTCTGGCCTTTATCTTTCGGACATGGAAACCTGTTACAAATTATTCCGCGCCGATCTCTTGAAATCTATGAATCTTGTATCTAAACGCTTTGGAATCGAAGTGGAGTTCGCTGCTTATGTAGCCAAAACGCGGGCACGCTTGTTCGAACTTCCAATTTCTTACTATCCGCGGACACGCCTTGAGGGAAAAAAGATTAATTGGAAAGATGGCGTTGCCGCGCTCGGACATCTCGTCTACTTCAACTTCTTTCGACCTTTTACCCACGTCTTCACCAATCTTCCCGATCGGTATTTACCCTCGGCCTCGGCGAACCCCTCATTCAGACGGAACCCCTGATGGCAGATGACCCTGAGTCTAGGGATTTCGGCTATTTATCACGATGGTGCCATCGAACCGGTGATTCAAACCACATCTCATCAGATGGACGACATTCCGGGAATGCCTGCATGAAAAACTGAATCTTTTGTAAGCGTTCGATTCATTGTCCATTTTCCAAAGCTCTCGTTTATGAATATGACAGCCAAGTCATCGTAGGCCTTTGGAAGTTTTTATGTGTACCCCTGAGATAAACTGCATGTAGTAACTCGAAAAATAGCCCGTATTTAGTAAAATTGTCTATCTCAATTCTAAGGAGTCTCACGTGTCAAAGATCGCTTTAATCACAGGCATCACCGGACAGGACGGCTCTTATTTAGCGGAGTTCTTGCTAAAAAAAGGCTATGAAGTTCACGGCATCATCCGGCGATCCAGTTCCTTTAATACCGCTCGACTCGAGGGAATTTACGAGGATCCTCATGCCCTTCATCCCACACTCCATTTGCATTATGGCGATTTGACGGATG
>JAYWEN010000108.1:0-13081 GCA_043779245.1 Elusimicrobiota bacterium
ACGTAACGGCCCTCCTTCAAATTGGGGCTGATAAAATTCTCCCGCCGCCAGTTTTCTTTGGCTGTAGAAATAAAGCCCGGAATCTCCTCCATAGTTGTAAAGCGTCTCTTGGGGTTTCATGTGATGGTCAAGAAAGCGTCCGCATTCTTCCGTTCGGGCAAAGCGATCGGACCCGTATTTTAAAACTGACCATTCTACTGGGGATCGTTTCAACAAAGGTGCTTCGCGAGCCACAAGCAGTACAACGATCGCTGCGCCTGCCCCGCAGGCCCATCCTCTTTCATTTCGACGATAAAGACTTTCAATCCCAAGAGCAAGCGCGGAGCACGTGATTGGCAGCCACGGCTGAAGATAATGCACGAACCGCCAGGGAACGGGCGCATAAATGAGCAGCCCTAGAGCGTAGGCTAAAAGAATGGCCCATCGAACTTGATGATCTTGAGATCGATTTCGGTAGATACCGATACCTCCGGTAACAAAAATGAGCAACGCTCCCCAAGCGATGTCCGATGTGAACAGGAAAGTCAACTGGTGCGTCCACAAAAAACATATCCGAACCACACGAAGAAAAAAGGTGGAAGCATACGTTTGACTATAGAAGGCGTTGAAACGAAAGACAGCGTCGTAAAAGTCGAGGAGCGAACCATGGACGGCCAAGCTCGCCGCGACCGCGGTCCACGCGCAGAGAATCGCGCTCACGAAGGTCACGATCAAAATCTTCCGGGCGGGTTTGGGCCCGTAGACGGCCGCTGTGCAGAGTGCTAAACCGAAGGGAATTAGAATGTTTGGTTTGATCAAGCTTGCGAGCGCGGCTGAGAGTCCGATCATCCCACCTGCGGACCACGTCCACCTTTTTTCGTTCAACATTCCCATCAAACCCCATAAAAAAATTATCCCTAAACTGTTGAGGAACACTTCCGTATTCGGCTGATTGGCTTGAAGTCGGATACTCCCACCTAAAATGACCCAGAAGGCGCCGGCCCAGAGCCCCGCTCGGCGATCGCCTGTCCAAGATCGAACCAAACCAAACACACCGATGAGCGTAATGAGGCCAGCGAAAACATTCAGAAGAAAAATGCTCTTCGGCCCGTAGCCCGCCAGCACTTCGGCGGCCGCGAAGATCCCATACACCGCTGGTGGCTTGTGATCCCAGAGATCGGAATAAAGTGCGCGCCCGTGAAGCCATTCATGCGCCATGACGGCGTAGGTCGTGATGTCGTGTTCGAGCGGTTCTTTGAAACTTGGCCAACGAAGAACGATGAGAAGAAGGGCGAGGCCGGTAAGAACAGAAAGCGTTCGAATTTTTTCGCTATTGACCAAGCGATGAGGACGCGGCGGCCTGCGTTGTGCGGGGCGCTTGAGCCGCTTTTGCATTAAAGGTAATGAGCGCCGTTTTCATGTTCATAGAATAGCACGCCTGAACGGTGCACCGGCGATGAAGGTTCTCATTTGTTTTATACTCAAATTGGTATGAATTCTTCCTTTCGTGACGCGTCTTGGCTGCGAATAACGCTGTGGACATTCTTTTTGATCGTCTCGATCCTATTGGGCGCTATTTTTCGGCATCTCCCCGAGCTCTTGGAACTCGACGAATTTCGGCCGAATATCATTCATGCGCTTGAGCAATCGTTTCGCTGCCATGCCATCGTAGGGCGAGTGACGGGAGAGCTTTTTCCACGACCCGGTTTTATCGTCAGTCGTGTGGTTTTAACGGACGTCCCCTCCTCGACTTCTCGGGGTCGAAACCTGGCCGCGGTCGATGCCGCGCATTTCTCAATGGGATTTGACTTCCAACATCGACGGGTGAAATTTACCAACGTGCGATTCGTGAAACCGCGCTTCTTTCTTTACCGCGAAACTCCGCGCGAATTAAGAATGCTTCATCTCCCTGGAACCGGGCCCGCGATCGGTCCGGCCAACAATCGTTCGAATCTCCCTATTCAGCAATTAGACGTAAGGGAAGGCCAAATCGAGCTTCACGATCACGCCGGCACCGTCCACCGCGTGTGGATCGCCGACGGGTTTAACGGATCCTTTGCGGTGCCCGAGCAGACAGGGGTTCTGGCAGGACAGTTTCCCTCGATCGGACGACGGGCGCTTTTACAGCTGCATTACCGTGGGAATTCTGAATTTCCATTTGATCTCGCTATCTCCAACGCGAATTTAAAAGATATGGAACAACTTGGCGGTATCCACAGCATTCCGCTTGAAGGAAACACTGATTTCTCCCTTCAGGCGCGTGTATTCCCTTCTCTCAAACTCAAACTGTCGATGGAGCCTGTCCGCATTTCCTCAGCCACCGATACCTTGGTAAGCGGTCGCATGGAATTGGATGATGAACACGTCACCGCTCACCTGGCGGCGGGAACGACGAGCGCAATGACCCTAGATCTCGATGGACGATTCAACCCTCGCCATTCGGTATGGAAAGCGAACGTCAGGCATTACAACGCCTCGCTTGTTCATGCGTTTTACAAGCAGACATGGGTGGATCGTCTTAGCGGGACAGGGTCCCTCGTTTTCTCGGCCGAAGGAAAGGGAAAACAGGACTTGCGTTGGTCCGTGGACGGTACGAACTTCCGCCTGACTGAACCGGGTGGAAAAAGTTTGGGTATTCCCGAATGGACTGCGAGCGGGGATACCCATCATATTTCGGTGTCGGCTCATGGGGTGAGTGAGTCTGGCGGCACCGCCGACGCCACGTGGAATTCTCCATTGCCTCCCGCGGAATCCACAATCGAAGTCGATATTAGCTCGCTTACGGTTGGTCAGGTTCTTGATGCTTTTGACGTACCACACGCCTCTCCTAAGGCAGGCTCACACCCCATGACGTATGAATCGTGGAAGATCTCCGGAGCAAGTCTTGGCGGAGTCATCCGACCTGGAGTATCCTTCGCCTTGGAAGATAGTTATCTGGATGTGGCAGGGATGCACCTCGATGTTTCCGGACTCTTCGATTTGGCGAAGAAGCCGGTCCAAGCTCACCTCAAAGGCCAGGCCTCGAACGTGCCCGTCGCTCAAGTGGTTGAAAGTTTTTTTTCCCCTCCGTCCCCTATGACGGGAACGGGTCAGATCGATTTTGCGCTCGATTTTCCTTTGGCGGCTAATTGGATTTCCCTCTTGAACGGACCCTGCACCGTCACCGTCCAGAACGGCGTACTGCGCTTGCTCAAGACGGCGTATCGTATCGCCTCCGTATTAAATCTGGGGAATTATCTGCGCGCGCGTCTTCCCAAGGTCTCAGCCGAGGGAATCGTTTTTGAGTCTTTTACGGGGCATCTTTTGTTTCGAAATGGGCTGGTGGAGAGTAACGATCTATTCTTAAAGTCGCCTGATATGAATGTGGGGGCTAAAGGGTGGGTCGACATTCCAAACCATCGCATGGACCTCATTATGCGTCTCGAACTTCTTCGCTTTCTGGAAGACGTGTTGCGCGATGTTCCGATCATTCACTGGCTCTTTAAGAAGCCCAATAAGATTTTGCTTCCGCTCGTGGTACGCGTGATGGGCCCATGGGATGATGTCGAGATTCGTTAGAAAACTTTACGAGGTGTGATTGCTGAAGAGGAAGGCGCGGCAGCGATCGGGCATTTCCTGCATCTTTTGAACCAAGCATTTTTGAATCTTGCGCACGCTCGTTCCTGGACAAAGCGCTTGGAGGTCGGTGGCGCAAGCGCCTGGTCCCTGCTGATCTTGCATATAGACGTTGGATTCCCAATATTGCCGGCGGCATTCCTGCGAAAACTCGGAGCCCTTGGTCTGCAAACAAAGGTCCAGTTCTTGCCCGGAGGCATGGCAGACGTTTTGAACTTCCTCTAAACAGCCTGGTGTGACTCGATCTAAATTTGCGGCTACGCCGGTTCTCAGAAGTCCGAGGACAAGTCCGATTCCGATAAGAGTCTTTCGAGCCATGCCATCTTCTATAGGAGAATTTTCTGGTACGCCAGGCTTACCTCAGGAAAAGGCATTTACGAACTCAACGAAATCTCAACTCGCTGTAGTTCCTTAAGAAATGGATGCGATTTAAACATGGGTTTTAAGACTCAAAAGTGATGTTCGCGTCTGTTCGGTCGTCCCATCGCATGTAACCCGACTCTGGCGGACCGAGTCACACGACCGAGGGATGAGCGTATAGGCGTAAGCTCTGCCTGCAGAGCCTACTGCAGGCTTAGAATGAGGATACAGGGCGAAATTCCCGACCATTCCTTAGTCAGAAGGCGCCTCGTCTTCCGAGGCTCGCGAGAGCCCAGGACGACGGGGTAGCCGCCCTGGCTTTATTAAGAGAAAAAATCCACCGCACCTTCATGACGACACGCGTCGACGTTTTGGGTGACTGTCACCCCAAATGACATATTTACGCGATTCAGGGCCGCAGCAGTGAATATTTTTGTGCTGTTTGCCTCTAATACGTGTGAGGCCACCACGAATAGATATCCCCGGCTTGGTTTACCATGTCTTTAATCGGGGTGTAAAAAAGCTCCCCATCTTTCATGATGATGAAGATCGCGTGGAATTCATCGATTGGTGGCGTGAGACCAAACGCCGCTATGCCATTGAAATTGAACAGTATTCATTAATGACCAATCATTTCCATTTTCTTTTGAGGCTTCATGAGGGTTCGATTTCTCGCGCTTTAAAATACGGGCTGAGCCGTTACGCAAGATGGTTTAACCGGAAAAACACCCTGAGGGGTCATGTCTTTCAGGGGCGGTTTGGAAGTATTCCTGTCCAGGAAGACCGTTATTACACCACGGTCAGCCGATACATTCACCTCAATGCCGAGCGAGCGGGGTTAGTGAAACTCCCGGAAGAGTATCGCTGGAGCAACTATGGCAACCTGATCACGGGGAATTCCGATCCCTTGGCCACCGGAGGGATAATTTTGTCGTATTTTGGCAGCGGCGAGGAACGCCAACGCGAAGGATATAAACGGTTTGTCGATGAAGGAATTCCCCTCCCTGACCCCGTCAACATCAAAGTGCTTCAACGTATGCGATCCTGGGGACAACTTCCCAAAAGACCCTTTGCTGCGGCACCAGTTCTTTAAAACTTTCAACTTCGAGTGACAGTCACCCATCAGTCAGCAAAAAGACGAAGGCTAACAAGGCCCCCCTATTGCGGTGTTGAGGTGGGCGTTAACTGCTGGCTTTGTCGTAGATGGGCTAATCTATGGAATAGGAAAGTTGGCGCTTTTATGTGACCGCGAATTGCAGACCATTGGTGCGAAGCCAAACCCGACGCTTCTCATAATCTGGAAGGATCGATCGAACCGTTGACCAGAATCCAGCAGAGTGGTTATGGACTTTCATATGCGAAAGCTCATGCGCTACAACATAATCTAAAACCGGGCCAGGAAGCATGGCGACGCGCCAGTTGAAGCGTAGATTCCCCACACTTGAACAACTGGCCCAGCGCCGCCTCTGATTGGATATCCAGATTCGCTTCGGGACAACCCCTAAGCGTGGAGACAAACGTTCAACGGACTCTTTTACGAGCCGTTCTGCTTCGGCTTTATACCAGCTGCGTACCGCGACCTGGGCGCTCTCTTTATCATCCACACGGACAAAAAGTCTTCCATCCAGAAGTTCAACAAACGGACGAGGATAAGTAGGATCAACGATCACTTTGAGGCGGTAAACATGACCCTTCACCAGAAAGTTTTCCCCGCTGACATATTCTTTAGTGGGGTATTGCCGGGCGAGCTCTGCGAAGTAGTGCAGCTTCTCCAAAACCCAACCCGCACGGCCACGCAGAAACCGATCAATTGTGGGCTCCGACAAACGCTCCGGTGTCAGGACAGTGACTTGCTGTAGAGAATTCACCTGCAGGGCCAATGTGCGCCGATGTCGGCTCGACTTCAAGATGTATGGAATCTCGTGTTCCCGATAGAGAAGGGTTGGCATTTATTTCTTTAGTCGGGTCTGTGCCAGTTCCATCAGTTCCGCCACAATCGGTGGCAAGTCATCTTCCTGACATCCTTTCGCGCGTAAAAACCGCTTGATCGTTCGGCGCATTTCCTTCTGGATATCTTCTCGCTCCGTCCATCCCGTCACTGCGCGCGACTCCAGGTCGTCCACCAATTCTTTAACCAAACCCACTCGATTCTCCGTAGATCCATCAGGGATTTTTCCGCCGATCTCTCCCAGGAGGTTATAGAAGGCAAACTGCCGATCGTCCAATCCAAGAGATTGGGCAAGCTGATGGTGATTCAACGCTTTTTCCTGAATGGGTTTTAATGCGATGAGGAGTTGGGCGTCTTCCATTCGTTTCTTCTTCTGCGAATGGATCAAATCCTCAAGCTGTTTCTGCAGCGATTCATAAAAAGCCGGATCATCGGATGTCCGCTCCTTCACCATGTCCGCCAGGGCATATTCCAGATGGGCCGCTTTCGACTTGTCGCCCGGCTTTTGGTTCAACTTCTCCTGAAAGTCCGGGGCGGTGATGGTGAGTGGCTCCAAAATCTCTTCTACGCCCTCCGCCGCAATGTGGGCATGAATCAGGTCTCTGACTTTGGGACCTAAGACATCTAAATCCATGTCGTTATCTCGGTAGCGCGTCCGCGCCGCCTGCCGCACCAAACCAAGCCATTTGAAATCTTTAAGGTAAGGTTCTACGCGGGGGTCCGGCATGAGAAAATCCATGCTCTTAGCGAAAGCTCCGTAAGCTTTGGTGAAAGCCTGACGTGTATCGGCATCATCGAGTACGTCCACCCATTGCTCTAAAATGTCTTTGGCAGAATCACCGGTTCGGCTCAACCCCTTAAAAAATAATCCGGCTTTCTCATGGCGGTCCTTAAGATTGGCCAGCTCCTGCTCCAGATCATCCAGCTTAAGAAAACTGTCCAAGTCTTCACGACTAAATAAGGCGATAGCCTCGGCTAGCTTTCGACCAAAACCCGCATAATCCACAACGAGCCCGTAATTTTTGTGCGGATAAGGCCGGTTACAGCGTGTCACTGCTTGAAGAAGCGTGTGCTCTTGTAAATGCTTGTCCATGTAAACGACCTGCAAAATGGGCGCATCAAAACCAGTGAGGAGTTTGTCGCAAACGATGAGAAAAGATAACGGATCTCTCTTCTCACAAAAAGCCTCTTTCAAGGCCTCTTCTTCCGCTTCCGATAAGGCATAGGCTTTCGCCCAATCAGGATGATCCTTCTGGTCTTTCTTGTCATTGAGCGTCATCACGGCCCGCGATAACGACGGATCCATAACGCGATCGAGCGCTTTCTTGTAAACATCAACCGCCTCACGGCTTTCCGCGACAATCATCGCCTTAAATCCATTCGGCTTAATAAAGCGCCGGTAATGCTCGGCGATATCGAGCGCGATACGTTCCAGGCGCACCGGTGCGGAGGCCAGCGTCTCGGCTGTCGCATATTGCTTCTTAATCTGGAGCAGTTCGTCAGCGGACTTTCCCGGGAAAAGCTCCGCCAGTAAGGCGTCCATTGAAGCCCCGACGATATGGAGGTTGGGCAAACGACTCGCATACTTCACGGGCACCGTCGCATGGTCTTCCTCAGACTGCTGTGGACTGTAGCGATCAAGATACGTCTCTCCCTTCGGACTAAACTCCCGATAGGTGTTTCGGTTGCGCTTATCGAGCGGCGTACCGGTAAAAGCAAATACAGCGGCATGAGGCAATGCTTTGTGCAGATTGAGCGCGAAGGTGCCGTACTGGGACCGATGTGCCTCATCCGTCAAAACAATAATATTGGCTGACGGCGAAAGCGGCTTATCAAGCGTTACATTGAACTTCTGTACCGTCGTCATGATCGTCTGCCCCACACCTTTCCCGAGCAATTTGTAGAGATCGCGTGCATTCTCAGCACGGGTCGGATTGGGGAAGCCGCAACTCTCGAACGTCTTGGCAATCTGACGGTCCAATTGTTTGCGGTCGGTAATGATCACAATGTATGGGTTCTTCAGTTTTTCTTCTTCTCTCTTGAGCTTCAGCGCGGCAAAAAGCATGGTGAGCGACTTGCCGGATCCCTGCCAATGCCAGATGATTCCCTTGCGTTCTTTTTCCGTCAGTACACGCTTCACGATTTTCTGGACCGCTGTGAACTGCTGGTAGCGGCAGATCTTTTTGATCGTTCTCCCGCTCGTCGTATCGAACACGATAAAGTTACGAATGATATCGATAAGGTTTTGCTTACTGAGTAGGCAGGAGATCAACACATCCTGCGCCGAAGGTTTTGGGCCAAGGTTCTCTTCGGGCGGAGCCTTCCATTCAAGGAAATGTTCCGGCTCCATCCCTACCGTCCCATAACGCGCCCCAAAAAGGTTCAGGCCAATCAAGATCTGATTGGTGCGAAAAAGTGAGGGGATCAACTCCTGATAGGCGATGAGGTCTCCTACGGCTTTCTCAATACCGCCCTGTGGAGATGTGGGGCTCTTGCATTCAATGACGACTAGGGGAATCCCGTTGATAAAGATCACGATATCCGGCCGTCTGTCGGGAGGCTTTGGTCCCTTCACCGAGAACTGAGTTACTGCCAAGAATTCATTGCGTTCCGGTTTGTCAAAATCAATGAAATGAATAGTCTTCTTCCGTCTCGGCCCTTCTTTCTGTTCCTCATCTTCCGAGATACCCGCCAGAAGATCCCGCGAAAAATTCTTATTCTCATCCAGAAGCCCCGTTCCTTGGATCGCCGTCACCCGCCGAACAGCCTTCTGAATCGCGTTCTGAGAAACCCCCGGATTAAGTTCGATTAGTTTCTTCCGTAGTCGATCAATCAACACAACTTCCCGTCTGGAATCCCGCTCACAGCCTCCCATTTCCTGTGGGTCCAGCTTCTCACCAGGGATAAAGTCGTACTTCATCCGTCTCAGCTGTTCGATCGCTGGTTTCTCGGAGAGGGTGTCTTCATTAAATTTTGAAATTGTCATTTTCACACTTGTTGTTTTTTAATTGGTTGCGGCAAAGTAACGGGAACTTGAAATTTTATCCTGCTGACAACATTATTAGACGTGGCAGATTGCCCCTGACTTCCTAAACCCATTACCCCTGTGAAAATTCCGATGCGGCCTTTTGTTTCAGTTCCTTCTGTTGCAGTAACCGCTACATCGAAATCAATATGGTGAATAATACCCCATGACCCTTGGGACATCATTTGGCCATGTTTTTGATTGTCATCAACGGACACCTTAACAACCGGGTTGATTTCGCCTTGTTCATGGTCGGCACATTTATTTTGTGCCTCACGAATTCCTTCGAAGATTTGCGTAAGCATTTGAGAGACAAATTCCTTTAACTCCATAGATTCCTCCTAGTGCTTTATCCTAACCTTGCCGGTCAAAAGCACTTGCATGAGGGCTGTCTTAACCTGCGTCAAATGTAATTGATAATGCTCTTCGTTTGAGATTCTGTCATCTATGACTGAGAGCATCGCTGCAATCGTTGCCTGCTCCTTTACCGCGGGCAGAGGAACTTTAAACTCTGAAAACGTCTTTTTGTTTATTATCGGAACAGCTGTATGACCAGCAAGCTGTCTGAGGGAAGATATTTTCGAAAGGAGGTAGTAGTAAAGATATGCTGGCTCAATTTTCTCAGTACAGATGACAGAATTAATTTGTTGATTGGCACAACAAACCTCCGAACTGATTCCGATTTTCCCAATCGTCGATCCAATACATGTCACCATAACTGCATTCTCAGGAATCCTACCCGCCACTTCTAGGCCCTTAACTGATACTTTTCTGTTAGTCTCCTTTATTTCCTTCCGGCGCCCCATGTCCATGGGAGTCACAAATGGAAAATTGCCATCCCAACTCTCACGATTAGCCGTATCTGGAGTACCTCCCGTCACCACACTCCCAATTTGTCGAATACTTACAACTGCCCATCCCTCTGGAATTGTTCCAATATCGGTTTTTTGGAATTTCGTATGTCCTATCCCCCGCACAAGAAGTTGCTGCATCAGACCATTCAGGATTTGGTGCGTCTTCTTAATGACGGCGTCGGTCTTTTCGATGGTGTCATCCACCGCGGAAAGGATTTCGGCGATTTCGTGCTGCTCAAATGGCGGAGGTAGTGGTAACGGGAGATCTCGGAGAGCAGTCCGTGATAGTTCAATTTGATTTGTTGAGCCAGTAAAACAATTGTGGGCTAAATATTCCTGTCCATTAGCTGATCTCAGCCAAGAATCGATTAGTTTTGGAATAATCTTTTTCTGATCCGGTCTAATCACAGTGACATGACTATCAACTACATATCCATTCAATGCAGGGAAAATGCACGATCGTCCGATCGTCCCAGTACCTGTTGAATTGAGCAAAACATCTCCCTCCTTAGCCCAAAACATTGTCTTGGCATATGCCTCATCAACAGGACGGGCTTCGGAAGGCACAAAGCCTTGCTCTCGAACCGTCCTTTGACCGATTACCGCGATAGGACTCGATTCGACGTATTTAGGACTTGAACCTCGACCGATAAATGTGCAAATTTCTGCCAAACGACCAACTTCCCAGTCGACTGGTATATCACCTGCGGGGGTTTTTTTGAATTTTTTCTGCATATTGAGGCTGGTGACTTGGTTCATAGTTAGGGCGTAGTGGCCGACGTCGAAACTTTAAAGAGTTCCCCCAAAAATTTGAGTGCGGCATGCTGATAGAGGTCTGAGCTGACGGCCATGCTGGGCAAGGGTGGCAGGTCATAACCGGCTCGAGTAAATTCGCTTTGCAGAACTTCAAGGCTATCATGGAGCTTAGAGGACTTCAAATAATCAGACTCCTCGCTTCTGGAAAGCGCATCAATGTTTTGCCACAGAGTCCACAATGCAGAATAGATGGAGACCCAGTTGAGCCATTTGGGCGGCGTCCAATCAGGACTTGCGAACGCAATAAATTCCCACCAGCGCTTATGCGATACCCAATATTCAATTTTCTTCTTACGTTTTCCTTCGCCACTGCGCTTGAGGATAAGCCCGGACTTAGACAAATCCCCCAAGGTCTGTTGGACGCCCAGCCAGAAAAGACCTGTGGCTTCGGCGATATCACGCGGTTGTCCCCCTTCATTCGTCAGAAGATACACAATACACTCGGCACGACTTCCTATACCGAAGAGTGACCTTGTCATAAACCGGAGATTGGTCCGCGCGTTTACGGGTACATCCTGCGAGGTTTTGACTGTAGAAACTGTCGCTCGATCCAGATAAAACATTAAAAAATCGAGATCTTCTTTGCCTCGCGTCTCAATAAGCGGATAGGGAACACCGTCTTGCTTTCGCTTGAATAGTGATTCGATGGAATCGCTTTGTGGCAGAGACTTCCAGATCTGAGCACAATAACTGGCCAGCTTTCCCCATTTGCGCTTATCCGCATGACGAATAAGAAACTGAAGAGTCGCTCCAACCACACGGACATCTTTCGCGTCGTAATTTTTAACGACGCTCTTCAGCCTTGAGGCATCTAGCGCCCCGCCATTAACAAGCAACCAGGAAAGAATCTCGTCGAATAGCCGGGGTTCATAACGTGCCATTTGCAGGGAAAAGATCAGAAGTGCCTCAGGATCCAGCACCCAATCATCCTCCGCGCCAGATTCTCCTAGAACGCCCAACGCGGACCACTGCCTCCATAAGAAGGTCAGAAGTTGATCAAGAAAGCCAAGTCTAAAGTCGATCAGCGACATTGGAATGTCCCATAGCTTTCAACATTTTTTGTAGCTCGTTTTTATACGGCTCGGATACGTCATGTGTCATGCTCCAGCGCGCGGCGGCCTCCAGCTCTTTTGCGGTTGGAGTGAGCAATAAAAGATCCTCGTAATGCTTGCCTCCAACATCAACCGCCGCATAGAGTTTGAAATGGATCTGGTCATAACGACTAAGAATGCGGACGGTGAGATGCGAACCATAGAGAAGAGTTTCAGCGCGTTCCAAAGTTCCAACCGGAAGTCCAAACTCGATGGCCGAAGTGGGCCCTGAATTGAGCCAAGTAATGGGTAAACGGAAATCCCGGGCTACTTTCTGCACCGCCTCATCCAAATAAGGCGGAAAGGGCTTAGCAAGTTTGGCGACAGGCTTAGAGGTGCCATCTGTGACCATGAATGCCAGAACATCGATGTCTACGGTTACCCGTCCCACCAGATCAAGCAGATTGAGGGCCGCCCCGCCGCAGATGAGCATATCGACAGGCGGCGTTTTTCGAGAGGCGAGTTGCTCTCCCAACGCTGTCAGAGTTTGTCGAATCATGCCCTTATCTTTAAACATTAGATTTTGTATCCCAACTCTTTCAGATAGGTGGCCACTTTCTCTTCTGCGGCAGCACGGACTTTTTTAAGTTCGGCGAGCTCATCGAGCGTTTTCTGAACATCGATGGGGGCTTCTTCTACCGTGATGTCGATGTAGCGAGGAATATTTAAGTTGTAGTCATTGCGACGGATTTCATCCAACGGGACCGGGCGACAGTATTTTTCAAGAGGCGCATAGTTATGGAACGCAGAGAGGATCTTTTGGATATCCTCGGGGCGAAGCTTGTTCTGATTCTTCCCCTCTTGGTAGTCCTGCGCCCCATATAGGAAAAATACTTTGCCTTTGCGATCAGCCGGTTTTTTCTTATTAAGGACAAAAAGGCAGGCCGGTATCCCGGCTCCGTAGAACAGATTTGAAGGCAGACCGATCACCGCTTCTAAAAGGTCTTCTTCAAGAATTCCCTGACGAATTTTCCCCTCAGCCCCACCCCGGAAAAGAATGCCGTGCGGAAGCACTACCCCTGCACGGCCCGATGGCTTCAGCACGGCAAGCATGTGCTGCACAAACGCCAGATCCCCATAACCTTTTGGGGGAACGCCATACTTGAACCTTCCGTAGGGATCTTTCTCAGCAATTTCTATACCCCAGTTTTTCAGGGAGAACGGAGGATTAGCGATAACGATGTCGTACTTAATTAACTCGCCCTTCTGCACCAGCTTTGGTTCGCGAATCGTATCGCCTTTTTCAATGCGGGCTCCAGAGAGGCCATGCAGAAGCATGTTCATTTTGCAGATAGCCCAGGTACCGATATTTTTTTCCTGGCCGTGAAGCACGATATCCTTAAAATTCTGCCGATGTTCCTTCAGGTGGTACATGCTTTGAATCAGCATACCG
>JAYWEN010000109.1:0-3041 GCA_043779245.1 Elusimicrobiota bacterium
CTGATTTTAGGATTAGAATTTCCTTCATATATTTAACCTTCTTAAACTCTTGGATTTATGAAATCTAACAGGCACCTTAGAATCGATCTGATCATCTGCCTCCTCGCATCAGCATCTGCTCCATACGTCTCTCTTGGGCATCATCAGTCCGCTTCTGTGTGATCGTTCCACATGCAGACATGGCCATTAGCCCCATCAAAAAAATCAATATTCTAATTCTCATTGTACTCCTCCGTTCTGAATTTTATTTACTTCCCACCTGCCAAGGACAAAAGCGATACGGCTTACCATCCACCCCTGATCGGCCAAGGATTGGTGGTCAAGTACCGATCTTTCGATCTTTCGATCGCCTGACGAATGGAGAGCGCCTGCTCATTTTGTGATTTAAGCCAGCCACCAAATCTAGCAACTAATCCTCTTAGAATTAGAACAGTCACCTTAACGAATCTTCCGATAATACTAACTTCCCGCCGACTCATTCGAAGAAATTTCCAGACCACATTCATCCTAAACTTCCTTTCTCAATTGACTAATGAGCAATAATTCTTAGAAAACCCCTTCAAAGTTGAATACAATTCGTTCAACATCAAAATCGTCTAGCTCGCTTGTGCCTTCTTGACGAATCTGTTCACCCAGCTCTTGCCTCTCCACTACGCCGGTGATATCTACTTTTTTAATACATCGCCTGCTTACGCTCGCACTGCGTATCCAAGACCAATAATAATTATAAACGACGCCCATCTTCAGGCTCCTTCTCTGGCCAAAGCCAGCTCACAAGGGAGGAAGTTCATCAGCTCAGTTTTACTTGCTTCAATAAACTTTATCGCCCACCGGAATTTGTCAACGAGCTGCAACAACCTAACGCAATTATTTAAACAACAAGCAGATAGTTGTCAGGCAGGTCCTCGCTTTCTGGCTTGGGTGGGTTAATCCACGCCTCGGTCGGGACTTGAGTTGGGCGTGGAGGTTTACTCACGAAGCGCTCTGGGTGCGCGGCGTAAGCTTTGTCGAGCGCGTGAGCGCGAGTCTCGAAGAATGCCTGGGCCTTGCCGTAGTGCACCGACTCGGGCGTGTAGTAGCCGATGCCTCCGTGGCGATGCTCCGTGTTGTACCACGGGAAGAACGTGCGACAGAATGCGCGTCCGTCTTGGGGTGAGCCAAAACGTTCGGGAAAACTCGGGCAATACTTCATCGTTTTGAACTGGGCCTCCGAGTACGGGTTGTCGTTGCTCACGTGGGGACGGTTCAGACTCCGAGTGATTCCCAAGTCTCCCATGAGCTGCGCAACGGGCTTGGAGATCATCGGCGATCCGCGATCCGAGTGGATAATCAAGCCCTCGGGTTTGACTTGCTGTTTTTCGCAAGCCTCAGAGATCAGGTGGCTGGCGAAGAGTCCGCTTTCTCGCTCGGCCAGCATCCAGCCCACGACGTATCGGCTGAAGATATCGAGCAGGACGTACAGGTAATAATACGTCCACTTCGCAGGCCCCAGGAGTTTGGTAATATCCCATGACCAAACCTGATTTGGGCCCGTCGCCAGGAGTTCGGGTTTCGAGTAGTGGGCGTGACGGACGATTGCCCGTCTCTCCCTGACCTCTTCGTGCTTAGCCAAGATCCGGTACATCGTGCGGACGGAGCCGAGGTACACGCCTTCGTCAAGCAGCGTCGCATAGATCTCAGGCGGTGCCTTGTCTACGAATCGGGCGCTATGACAGGCCTCCAGCACGAGCCTCTCTTCTTCGGCGCTCAGGCTTCGATAAGGCTTAAGCCGGGGTCTCGCGCTCACAAAATCCACAGGCCTTTCCCCGGGATTTTGCTTCCAGCGATGACGATAGATCGCGGATCGGTCCACGCCCAGAGCGGAGCTCAACCAAGAGAGCGAAATCGTACACTCGGAATGCAGGCTTTCGATCCGGGTCATGAGTTCATTCCTTCGTGATCCAGGCTCGGTAGCTTCGGGAGAGTCTCCTCCTGGATGGGATTCCCCAGGATAAGAGCAATTTTTTTTTGAGCGTCCATGATCAACTCCGCGTGTTTCTTCCACGTCCTGAGCTTGTCCAACTCCTTGCCCTGCTGTTCGATTAATAAATCCTTCGCGTCACGCGTCGGTCTCCGACCGCGTGCCGGGGAAAGGGCCGAGAGGCCTCCTGCTGACCTCAGGCGTCTCCAGTTGCTAAGACTTGAGGCATAGAGACCTTCGCGACGAAGAAGCGCCGCGATTCGCCCAGGATTGCCTCTGAGCTGATCTGTCTCGGATAAAATCCTGAGCTTGTAACCAACCGTCAGGTTCTTACGCCTCACCCGCGCCTTCACCTCGGGGTTTGGGGGCTGGGTCTCCCCTAGAGCACCGCTCTGAGCACCAGGCCGGGACTCACTGACGTGCTCGCTTTCAACACGGGCTGTAGAATCTGAACTTTCGATCTTGGACATGCTTTCACCTATACTCGCCCTACACTAATTTACACGGGGCAGGGTGTTGCATGCTTCGTTGGCACAGAGGGTAGGGATTATTAGTGGCAGAAATTGTCGATTGACTGATGCAATCTTTTGGATTGGACCAAGGAAGCACATAACAGCTTTGGGGTTTAAGTGCCGTAGGGTCGACGAGATCCATATCCATCATGTAGCCGGATTTCTGATCTTGGACGAGACGATTCTCGTAAGCAAAAAGCTGACCCCTCAATAAGAATCGGTAGTCGTCTGAAACTATGTTTTGATCATCAACACCATCTGGAAATGGGTCGCCGATGATGATGTTATTTACCGCGAAGAGGGAGAGCTCGTCATAAACATAATTGCCAAATACATCCGTGATATTCATTTCTGCGGCGATTGCCTGCGGTTTGCCAGCCTGATAAAGAGTCTCCATTTCCTGGTTTCGTGCCTGGCTGCCATCAAAATGGGGCGGAGGAGTTTTGTATTTCAAGTTGTCAGCGATATAAATATTACGCCCGGCATGAATTGATCCTCGGCCTTGAACGGTTCCGAATATGACGATATCGCCACGTGCAAAGATCCTTTGGTTGATGATTAGGGGACCG
>JAYWEN010000110.1:0-6552 GCA_043779245.1 Elusimicrobiota bacterium
GAGAAAGAAATGATCGACCATGAAATCGAGCCGATCGATATGGTTGTCGTAAACCTCTATCCCTTTGAAGATGTCGTAACCAAAGAACGCCTCGACGAAAAAGAGTTGATTGAGTACATTGATATTGGAGGCGTAACGCTCTTGCGCGCGGCCGGAAAGAATTTCCATCATGTGACGATCGTGTCGGACGCAGCCGACTATTCGGTGATTCTGGACGAGCTTAAATCTCTCGGTCAAATTAGTTTAGACACCAAGCGCCGTTTGGCTGGTAAAGCGTTTGCGCATACGGCGCGTTACGATGCGGTCATTGCGTCGTACTTCCGCGAGCGCAGCAAAGAAGCCGATATCTTTCCTCAGGAACTCACGATCGGACTAAAGAAAGTCCAAGGACTCCGGTATGGCGAAAACCCGCACCAAAAAGCGGCGTTGTATAAAGAAACCGGCGCGCGTAGTGTCGACTGGGGGATCGTCACCGCAAAACAGCTGCAGGGGAAGGAACTCTCCTTTAATAATTATCTCGATTTGGAATCGTCCTGGAATCTGGTCAGCGAATACCAGCAGACAGCCGTCGTCATCGTGAAGCACAATACGCCGTGTGGCGTGGCGATTAACGAGCGACAAGTCGAAGCCTATAAAGCGGCGCTGGCGTGCGATCCGACCAGCGCATTCGGAGGGATCATTGCCCTAAACAAAGAGGTCGATGGTGCAACGGCCGAAGAGATTTCCAAGATTTTCGTGGAATGCATTATTGCTCCTGGATACAGCGCCCAGGCCTTGGAGATTTTTAAGAAGAAAGAAAATCTACGCGTGCTGCATCTTCCGTCGTTCATCACGGCCGGCGCCAAAGAATTTGATGTGAAGCGTGTCTCAGGTGGATTGCTCGTGCAGGAAAAAGATATCGAGCGACCTCAGGAATACAAAGTCGTTAGTAAGCGTGCGCCGACTCCTGATGAACTTGTGTCAATTCAATTCGCATGGCCGGTGGTGAAGCATGTGAAATCAAACGCGATCGTATTAGCTCGTGGCGTTCAAGCGGTTGGCTTGGGCGCCGGACAAATGTCGCGCATTGATTCCTTAAAGCTCGCGTGGATGAAACTTAATCAACAGCAGCCTTTGATTCTTGGCAATCAAAAACCCCTTATCATGGCGTCTGATGCCTTCTTCCCGTTCCGTGATTGTGTGGACGAAGCCTCTAAAATGGGAATCTCAGCCATTGTTCATCCCGGGGGCTCTATTCGCGATGAAGATTCGATTCGTGCGGCCAATGAGTACGGAATGGCGATGGTCACGACGAATCTTCGCCACTTCCGCCATTGAAGACAACCATTGCGATTGTGGGTGTCGGTCTTATTGGGGGATCGTTAGGGCAAGTGCTGCGTCGCTCTAAGCGTTACAAGGTCGTGGGCATCGCCCGACGATCGGCCACACTGCGGAATGCTAAAGCGCTCGGTGCGATTGATTCAGGGTCCACCGCGCTCTCGCAGGTGAGTCTCGCGGATATTGTGGTCGTATGCACGCCCGTCGATACTATCGTTCCACTCATAAATAAAATTCGTCCTTTTCTGAAACCTCGAGCGATTGTGACGGATGTCGGCAGCATCAAAGGAATTCTCGATCGGCAAATCAAGGGAGTCCGATTTGTCGGTGCGCATCCTTTAGCGGGGTCTCATAACACGG
This sequence comes from Elusimicrobiota bacterium, assembly GCA_043779245.1. Taxonomy (GTDB): domain Bacteria; phylum Elusimicrobiota; class Elusimicrobia; order 2-01-FULL-59-12; family 2-01-FULL-59-12; genus JANLWZ01. The sequence goes on from JAYWEN010000110.1 coordinate 1,678, forward strand.
GAGTGAAAGCCGCGCGTCCGGATCTTTTCCGTGGAGCCACCTGCGTGTTGGTTCCTCAAGATCAAACGGCCCTTAAAGCCGTTCGAGATATGTGGTGTACGGCGGGTGCTAAAGTCTTGGAGATGACGGCTCAAGCGCATGATCAAGCTGTCGCCATGACAAGCCATCTGCCTCACGTTCTTGCCCACGCACTCGTTCATGCCGTGTCGAAGCGGCCTCAGCAATCAATTCTAAAGTCACTCATGGCGGGTTCCTTTCGAGACGTGACGCGCGTTGCATCGTCTGATCCGGAACAATGGGCACAAATTTTTCAAGCCAATCTCAAAAACCTGCGCGCGGGGATCCGATTCTTTCAAGCTGAGCTTCGGAAGCTCGATCGAGAGCTGCCGCGATCAACGCTTCGCGCCACTCTTAGGAAATCACAAACCTATCGCAAGCCTCTTTTCAATGCCTTCTAAATCGGTCTCTCCAGCTAAAACCATGCATGGAGAACTCACCGTGCCTGGCGATAAATCGATCTCGCACCGAGCCGTGATTTTGGCGGCGCTTTCCAATCGTATGTGCACGGTGGATAATTTTTTGGAGGGGGAAGATTGTTTGTGTACGCTCGAAGCTTTCCGTGCCATGGACGTTCCCATCGTGAGAAAGGGAGCCAAACTTCAAATCCAGGGTCTTGGGCTCGAAGGACTGAAAGTTCCGTCCGGACCCCTCTGGTGCGGAAATTCGGGGACAACCACACGACTTTTGATGGGAGTTCTAACGGGGCAACCCTTTGAAGTAAGACTCGAGGGGGATCCGTCATTGTCGAAGCGGCCGATGGACCGTGTGATCGATCCGTTGTCGAAGATGGGCGCCTTTTTCTTGGACGTAAAAGGATCTCCTGCTACATTGCCATTGCGAATCAGAGGAACACACAATGTGAAGGCTCTGCAATGGCGAAGCGAGGTGGCAAGTGCCCAAGTGAAATCCGCGATTTTGCTCGCTGGGCTGTATGCATCCGGAACCACGTCGGTGCAAGAGCCGGCGTTATCCCGCGATCATACAGAGCGAATGCTTCAAGCCTCAGGTGTTAGCGTTCTTCGCGAAGGATCTAAAGTGTCTTTGGAAGGAACCGCCACCATTCGAGCCTCACATTTTCAAGTGCCAGGCGATTTGTCGAGCGCGGCTTTCTTACTCGCGGCAGGACTTCTTAGATCTCCCGCGGGTCTTAAAGTAAAATCTGTCGGAGTCAATCCCACTCGAACCGGCTTTATCGATCTTGTACGAGCGATGGGGGGAATCTGCAAACTGGTCAACGCCACGGAATCGGGTGGCGAACATTTGGCTGACATCGAAGTGAAATTGTCCCACTTGCGCGGCATCGAGATGAGGGGCAGCGTGATTCCACGTGCCATCGATGAGATCCCCATCTTGGCGGTACTCGCTACACAAGCCAAAGGGCAAACGGTTATTTCGGACGCGAAAGAACTTCGCGTCAAAGAGTCTGATCGCTTGGCCTGCTTGGCTTTAGAACTTTCCAAAATGGGCGCAAGAATTACAGAGAAGCCAGATGGACTCGTGATTGATGGGCCGACCCCTTTGCGCGGTGCTGTGGTTCAGAGTCACGGCGATCACCGCCTGGCTATGTCGTTGGCGATCGCCGCCCTTGTCGCCGAGGGAACAACCACGATTGAAGATGTGTCCTGCGTCTCGACGTCCTTTCCCACCTTCTGGCCACTTTTAGATTCGCTAAAGACGAGCGTTGAATGAATTTTAAAGACGTAAATCCGGTTTATAGTCCCACGCTTTATTTCATCGGAAAACATATGCAGAAGTTTGTATTTCAAACTCTATGGCGTCGACGAGTGCTCGGCGCCGAAAATATTCCGCCGTTTGGAACGCCTGTTATTTTTGCCGCCAATCATCGGTCGCTGACAGATCCTTCCAATATCGGAAGCGCCGTTCCCTATCCGATTTTCTATTTTGCCAAGGAAGAATTATTTCGCATTCCGATCCTCGGTTGGTACATCCGGCGGGTGAATTCCTTTCCGGTGCGGCGCAAAGACCATGATGTGAGTGCGCTTAAAACAGCCGTTGATGTTTTGAAGCATGGCGGGGCATTGACAATGTTTCCCGAAGGAGGAAGGCGTCTCGACCCCAAGCATCAATGGAGAGCCAAAGCCGGAGTCGGACTACTCGCAAGCAAGACTGGAGCTCAAATTGTCCCGGTGGGGATCAAGCATGCGGATCGATTGTTGTCGTTACCGCAGCTACAATTGATTTTTGGAAAGCCGATGTTTCCGCCAAAATCCGACAACCATGAAGACTATCAACGAGTCGCCGACGAGGTGATGCTTCGGATTAAGGAGCTTTGCGATGAATAAATCGCTGTTGCGCTTGATACTCACCACTCAACTGTTTTTGTTAGTAGCGCTCGCTTTGCTGCCTCTTATGATTCGTTATTTTGACCACCCACTAGTCCGCCTGCTATATGGTTTGATAGCCGCTGGGACCATTGCCTTGGCGGTGCTGTCTCGCCGTGCGTTTGCCGGTCTGGAATAGCGCTTCTTCCCTCTCACATCAGCCGATAGATGAGCCGAAATTTGTATACTTTTCCAATGACGGATGAAAAGCTGTTGATCGACGACATGTCCATGTCCGACCTCCTTGCGGGTCTCCCTGAAAAAGTGAGCTCAGGTACGGTGGTGCAGGCTCGCGTTTTGGGGAAAAACGCGGATGGGGTTTTGGTGGATATCGGGCTTAAAATGGAAGGCTTAATTCCAAAATCAGAATTTCTCGATTTTGAAAATAGTCTTCCCTTCAAAGAAGGCGAAACAATTCCGGTGTTGGTACGTCAAGTCGAAGGCCACGATAACTTGCACCGCATCTCCTGGCGCGCGGCCCGCGAAATGTCTTCGTGGGATAAACTGTCAGCCGCCTTCCAAGCTGGAACCCCCATCGATGCCACGATTGTTAAAAAAGTAAAGGGCGGCTATGTTGTCGATATCGGCGTGGACGCATTTCTTCCCGGATCTCAACTTGATTTGCGGCCGAGCCATAATGTGGACGCCTGGATCCAAAAGAAAATCTCGGTTGTGATCACCGAATTAGACCGCACCAAATCCAATGTCGTCGTATCTCGCCGCAAACTTCTCGAGAAAGAACGAACGAAGAATCGCGAAGTTACTCTGGGCGGATTAGTGGAAGGTTCTACTGTGACGGGAACGGTCACCAGCCTTGCGACCTTCGGAGCATTCATCGATATTGGTGGAGTCGAAGGCCTCTTGCATGTGTCTGATATGTCTTGGAACCGCGCAGAGAAACCGGGCAATGCCGTCAAGGTGGGACAAACTCTCCAAGTGAAAGTTCTGAAATATGACGCGATGACGCATCGCATTTCTTTAGGACTTAAGCAGCTTCAGCCACATCCTTGGGAAGGGATCGCCGCGCGATACCCGATCGGTGCGACGGTGAATGGGCGCGTCACGACCATGACCAATTTTGGAGCTTTTGTCGAATTGCAGCCAGGCGTAGAAGGCCTGCTGCACGTGAGCGAGATTTCCTGGAAAGAGCGAGTGACTAAACCTCAGGATGTTTTGAAAGCCGGACAAGAGGTGACGGTGAAAGTCATTCTTGTGGATCCAGCCAAAGAAAAACTTTCGCTTTCGCTCAAGCGAACAGGCACAAGCCCCTGGGAACTCGCTAGAACGAACTATCCTTCTGGAACCAGGCTCATGGGCGCCATCACCCATTTAACGCCGTTTGGGGCCTTTGTGATGCTTCCTGAGGGCATCGAGGGACTCATTCACATCTCCGATATGTCCTGGTCAAAAAAAGTTCAGAATCCCTCAGAGCTATTTACAGTCGGGCAGGAAGTGGAAGTAGCCGTGATGGACGTGAAAGTGGATTCGGAGAAAATCGTTTTGTCTGTAAAGCATACCCAACCCGATCCCCTCGCGAACCTTCGAGTAGGCCAAGCCGTGACAGGACGTGTTGTGCGCGGCGGTGAAAGCGGTCTAACACTCGAGTTATCGAATGGGGTTGAAGGCTACATTCGACAGAGCGAGCTTTCGGAAGATGGTTTGGGACGCGTTCAGGTCCCCGCCGTCGGAGAAGAAGTTACGGCGAAAGTGGTACGCATTGATCTTCGTGATCGCCGCGTGGAGCTATCCGTGCGCAAACAAGACCGCGACGATGAACGGCAGATGCTCAAACGCTACGCGGGTCAGAATCAGCAGCCGTTGACGTTGGGAGATGTTCTCGTGGAAGCAGAGTCCGAAACGTCAGACGAGTGACCCGATTTCGCCTTTGGGATGCGTCTCTGGTTCTGGGAGGCGTTACTCTTGCATCACTTACTTTAAAAACCTATCACACCTTCGGCGAACCCTCTGGGCAACTCAGTCATCAGCGCTTAAGTGCGCAGGACGCTGATTCCACCATCTCTTCCGCCAAAACCTTTCTCGCATCCAATCCCGAAGATTTCAAAGCTTGGTCTCAACTTGCGACCGCCTATTTCTATAAGGGCAAGGACTCCTATCCCGATGCACTCAATGCGCTAGAGAAGGCGCGATCGCTGGGCGCCACAAGTGAATCGCTCTTTTATTATGCGGGTGTCATGTATGAGGCGCTCGGGCTTCCGGATTACGCGGCCAATGAGTTGTCTAAATATTTGCGCCACCATCCGGATGACTACGAATCACAGATCCGTATGGCAAATGTTTTTGCACAACAAAAGAAAACAGATGAGGCTTATAAGCTTTATCAAGTGTTAGTAAAGAAATGGCCAAATGATGCCACCTTGTGGTTCAACTTTGCGTTGGTGAGCAAAGACAAGGGAGACTTGGACGGCGCCGCGGCCTCTTTGCAAAAAGTGCGAGAGATTTCAAAGCAGCTTCC
>JAYWEN010000111.1:0-2555 GCA_043779245.1 Elusimicrobiota bacterium
GTCGATCGCTGGACTCTTCCTCGCGTCACGGGCCACCTGCGCAAAATCGCCAAATTGCCCGGGGGGCGCACGAAGAGTCAAGTCGAATACGAGCTCGCGCGCAAGAAGGCCGCAGCACTTTCCACTCCTCTTCGAAAACTGCTTAAATAGCCGTTCGTTAATATGGCCACCTCCCTCAAAGAGCAACTGAAACAGAAAGATCAACAGATCGAGCTTCTTCACGCGATTAACAAGATCGTGAGTGATATGCCTGATCTCGATTCTCTTCTCTCGCAATTTAGCGACCTAATCATTGATCAATTTAAAGCGGATGCCGTGCTGATCTATTTATTTGATGAAAACAAGGATCTACTCGTGCTTCGGGGCTCGCATAAACATCACCGGGAACAGATCGGTCAAGTCAAATTGAAGCTGGGGGAAGGGATAACCGGTTGGGTCGCGGAGAAACGGAAGGTCGTGGCGATCTCCAAGCAAGCGAGCGAAGATCCACGCTTCAAACCTTTTAAAGGACTTCCGGAAGACCGCTTCCAAGCGTTTCTCTCTGTTCCGGTCGTACTAAAAAACGAGTTGGTCGGCGTTGTGAATATTCATCATCAAAAGGCGCACGAACATTCCCCATCTGACATTCGCCTGGCTGAAACGATTGCGGACGAAATCACATCCGCCATCGGTCACTCTCGCGTTTCCTCGACTGCGAAAAAGAAGACACTTCAAATTGAAACTCTTGCACGCATGTCTCAGACCATCGCCCAGGGTGCTTATCTTCGCGAAATTCTTCAGCTGATCGTGACCATGACGGCGGAAATGATGGGGTCTAAAGTGTGCTCCTTAATGCTTTTGGACGAGAAGTCTAAAGAACTCAAGATTGAAGCCACACAGAGTCTGAGCGAAGAATATCGGTCGAAGCCACCCGTTCATTTGCGCTCAAGTGTGTCCGGTCGCGCCATTTTGGAGAAGAAGCCGATCGTGGTCCCGGACGTCACCAAAGATGCCCAATACGGATACCCTGACATCGCGCGCAAAGAAAATCTCAAATCCCTTTTAGTCGTTCCGATGATGGCTAAAGATAAGGCCATCGGCGTGCTGAACTGCTATACCTCCCAGGTGCACAAATTTTCAGACGAGGAGATTCAGCTTCTGCAGGCGGTATCGAATCAAGCGGCTGTCGCGATCGAGCATACACGTGCGATCGAAAAAGCTTTGGCGGCCGAAGAAGCACTCGAAACCCGCAAAGTCATCGAGCGCGCCAAAGGGATTTTGATGCGCTACCAAGGCCTTTCTGAAGAAGCGTCTTTCCGTCTTATTCAACGCCAGGCCATGGATCGTCGCAAGACCATGAAAGAAGTGGCTGAGGCCTTGATTCTCTCCGAAGAACTTAAAAAAAGTCAGTGACGTTTCTTTTAGACCTGCTGCATCGTCTCTATCACTTTGACGAACTCATCCGCTGGGGCGGTCATTTTATTTTGATCGCGATCGTGTTTGCGGAAACCGGGATCATGGCGGGTTTTTTTCTTCCGGGAGATTCTCTGCTCGTGACGGCCGGGTTATTCGCCGCAGCCGGACATCTCAATATCGCTTTACTGCTGGGAGAGTTATGCGTGGCAGCCATTCTGGGAGACTCTCTGAGCTACGCCATCGGTCGACGTGTCGGTCCCACACTTTTTGCCCGTGATAACTCACTCCTATTTAAAAAAAGCCATTTGGAACGCACCAGGTCGTTCTACGAGAAATATGGATCCAAGACCATCGTGCTCGCTCGATTTGTGCCGATCGTGCGAACATTTGCGCCTGTGGTCGCCGGTGTGGGGCAAATGAATTATGGAACCTTTCTCACGTACAACATTATCGGCGGAGTCGCCTGGGTGTTCGGCATGGTCTGCACCGGTTTCTTTTTAGGTCGCGTCATTCCGAACGTCGATCAGCACGTGCACAAAATAATATTGATTATTATCTTTCTGTCGGTCTTGCCGATCCTCTATGAAATGTGGAAGGGAAAACGACCCACGCCACCTGTATGACCCGGAAACGGTGGCGTCTGGCGGCGATTCTTTCTGGCTTAATCCTACTTTTTCAGGCTTTTCCACTTCCCTCTCCTGTTCTCGATGCATCGACTCTCGAATGGACCCAAGGTTTCACAATGCAGTATCCATTTTGGCACCTCTTCTTCACGCCATTCTGTGGAACGGCGGATGCTCTGACGGTGCTCAGTTTTCATCAAATGCTTCTCGTCATTCCGGTCGCGTTCGTTCTTATTTTTCTTCTGGCAGGCTTCGCCAAGGGACTGAAATGGTCTGTGCTCTTGATTGTGTTTTTGGCCTGGGGCGTTCTCGTGCCAAGACCCATGGGACGACTCGTGGCGACAGACCGAGATCTGGTGCTCCTTGATTTCCATTCTCATACTCAAATTTCTCACGATGGTCGGCCTTCCTTTACGCCGGAAGCAAATATGCAATGGCATTTGAAGCAGGGCTACAATGCTGCATTTATCACCGACCACAATCGGACGGAGGCCTCGGCATGGGCGAAAGAAGACTCGCGCCGCGACTGGAAAAAAG
>JAYWEN010000112.1:0-6274 GCA_043779245.1 Elusimicrobiota bacterium
TCCCATAGTACTCATAGTAGCTCCTTGGGCGGGAGAACGCCATCCGTCAGAAAAACTTACTCTTAAGCGGCTGTCCTGTTTTTGGGGAGTATTTTACCCTGACGATTAGACCGGGTCTAATAGAGTGGGTTCAAAAGCGGGAGGCCGAGACTACCTGAACCAGTTCCAGCATTGGGAGCAAGAGCCCATCAACCATCCATCAGAATCTCACCCTCAGCCGAAATTAATCCACATCGCGGGATGAACCGAGAGAACAAGGGGTCACAATAACTCCCGCAAGTTTCCCCTTTTTGGTCTGGCAATCTCCGTCGCCATGGGGCCAGTGCTTACCTCTGACAAGTTCCTAACAGTCCGCTCTTAGCCAAAACCTCCCGGTCATTTAAATCAAACCTGTCAGATGTAAGGTACGGCCCCATATCCCCAAATATAACGGGCCGTCTCTCGACGCAGATTTGTATCCGTATTGGCGCAGGCCGCTGAGTCGGAGTTCTTCTTGTAACTCTCAGCTATTATCGGTGTCACAAGAGCGACATGAATGTGTGCTCTAGATCTCGCGGAAGTTCCACTATTGGAATGTTAAATAAATGCCTCGCTGTTTCCATGGTAATGGTTCTCTTCCCGTTGCAATTGTTTGCACTAGAGCCACTCGTTGGCAAAAAAGGTGAAGCGCTACCCGGCGATACGGTGATTCAGCCCACCAAAAGTACACCGGAAAACACCGGACCTGTCTCGCCCGACCGCGTCCTGCCTGGAGAGCATCCGCATCGAAAAAACTATTTGATCCCGGCTCTCGAGATCCCGGCGTTTCTGCTCAGCCTGAATATTTATGACCGGTTTGCCTATCCCGATACGGTTTACAACACGGGCGTTGGCACATTTAAAGATCATTTCAAACATGGACATTGGACACTCGACCAGGATCCCTTTGATATCAACCAATTCGGACATCCGTTCCAAGGCGCCATCATGTACGGCTTCGCACGCTCCACGGGCCTGAATTTCTACGAAAGTTTACTCTATGCCAACGTTGGCGAATTTGTGTGGAAGATGGGCGGAGAAAATGGTCCGATTGGCCTAGAAGATCAAATTACAACCGCACAAGCCGGGAGTATCTTCGGCGAAGAAATCTACCGCATGGCGAGTCTTATTCTCGAACGCGGCGGCGAAAAGCCTGCCAAATGGCGAGAATGGGCGGCGGCGTTTGTTTCGCCCGCGACCGGTCTTAATCGTGTGGTTTTCGGTGATCGGTTTCGTGAGATTGAAAGTCGGCGGCCAGCTCTCGCCGCTAATCTTCGGCTCGGCGTGGATTTTAACGCTCAGGCCACAAGTACAAACGGGCTTCCTCGCAGCGTCAATCAAAAGGCAGGATCCGTGGATTATCGACTCGCGTACGGTCTGCCAGGAAAACCCGGCTATAAATATTTACGGCCCTTGGATTATTTTGTGTTTGAAACGAAGGTCAATTTTGATCGTGTGACGCCCTTCGAACTGTTTATGACGCGAGGATTAGTGATCGGAAAGAAATATGACATGGGCGACGCCTATCGCGGAGTCTGGGGTCTTTACGGGAGTTACGACTATATTGTTCCGGGAATTTTCCATCTTTCCAGCACCGCCGTATCTCTCGGAACGACCGGACAATGGTGGCTTTCACGCACTGTTGCGCTGCAAGGAACGGGGATGGGCGGTGTAGGATTAGGCGCGTCGGGTGGCGTCACCGAACCCACGTACCACTATGGGACGACGCCTCAAGCTCTTTTGGCGTTGCGGCTCATCGTGAATGACCGGTTCATGCTGGATACAACCGCGCGCGAATATTACGTCGGACCCCGCCATTTCATTGATACCGATCAGCAAGGCGCTCACGGAAAAGAAAATGTCATGCGCGTCGATACGTCTGTGAACTATCGCATCACCGGTCCTCACGCGGTCAGTCTTCAGTATTTTATCTCGCGGCGTGACACCTATTATTCCGACCAGGACAACCACCATCAAATGGTGGGTACCGTCAACGTCGCCTACAGCTACCTCTTTGACTCCCACTTCGGTGCCGTTGAATGGGGCCGTCCGTAACGCCTTCTAGTCTAGCGACACCACCAAAATCTCAAACGTATTTGGAATTACCGCGGTCCGCGAATGCGGATGTTCCGTTGATGACGCTTGAATCGCGCCGAATTGTGGCTTACCTCCAAGTGCTATCTATCGTGTTTTCTTTTCAAATTGGCCGTAGCGCAGGGCTAACGTCGGGAGCACAAGCAGGTTCAGGGCTGTCGATGTCACGAGACCGCCCAAAATAACGAGCGCCATGGGTCCCTCAATCTCGCGTCCCGGAGCATTTTTGCCGAGAGCCAAGGGTAAGAGGCCCAACCCCGTCACGAGCGCTGTCATCATCACAGGGATTAGACGCTCGGTTGCGCCGCGGATGGCTGTTGAGAGATCCCAGGTCTGACCTTCCACGTCCACCAAATGCTCAAAGTGAGAAATCATCATGATCGAGTTGCGTAGTGTAATCCCGAATAGCGTGACGAACCCCACGAGCGATCCCATCGAGATCTGGCGGCCGGTCATGAGCACCACCAAAATCCCCCCCACAAGCGCTAGAGGTAGATTGAGAATGACGAGCGCTAGATTTCGCAGATTGCCCATAACGATCGAAAGGAGTAGAACAATTCCGCCTAGGGCCAGCACCGAATGAACCATCAAATCATGCTGGGAGTGCGATTGCGCCGCGGCCGCCCCTTCAAAGACGATACGGGTTCCTGCCGGAAACGAGACTACGCTCGCAATCTGCTTTTTGGCGTCCGCCGTGAACGATTTTAAATCGCGACCGGTGACATTGCAGGTGATCGTCTGGACTCGTCCTGCGCCTTGGTGCAGAACCTCCGAGCGACCGGTCGACATGCTGATGTCAGCCAGCTCTCTCAGTGGAACGTACATTCCCGTGGGAGTTCTTAGGGTCAGGCTTCCAAGCGTTTTCGGATTGTTTCGAATGGCGGGATCCAGAACGACATTAACTCCTACCACCCTATTTCCGTCGAAGATTTCGCCGACTCTTTGCCCTTGATAGGCCGTGCTGATGAGGTCTAGTGCCTGAATGGGAACGATTCCCCACTGCAGGAGCGCATCGGGTTTTAACTGAACGGTTATCTGAGGCGTCCCTTGAGGTGACTGAATCTGAACATCGGCGGCACCGGGTATCTTCTCCAATACCGCGGTGACTTCTTTCGCTTTGGCATCAAGGACATCCAGATCATTCCCAAGAACATTGATCACGACCGCTGAAGTATATCCCGACAGTGTTTCCGCTATACGTTCGGTTAAAAACGTATTAATTTCCGAACTCGCGAGCGGCAGCGTTTTGAGCACTTCGCGAATGCTTTCGCCCGCTTGGTCAATTGTCTGGCCCCGCAAAGGTTTTAAGTCGATCTCGAGCTCACTTTGATTGGTTCCGAACGTATCATCCGCGGATGCGCGCCCGACGCGCTGTGCGACGGAGCGGATCCAGTCTTTTTTGAGAAGCTCTGTCGTGGCCATCTTCCCAATGCGCAGAGATTCTTGGAGGGACGAACCTGGCGCCGCTGTAAGGTGTGCAATGAAGTGTCCTTCCTGAAACGATGGTAGAAACTCCCCGCCGAGGAATGGCACGGTCGCAAAACCTAGCATTACAAAGAGTGCGACGGCAATCATCACCGCGCGCGGGTGCCGTTCGACATGTTCAAGGAGGGATTGGTAGCGCGACTTAATCCAATGCGCGAGCGGCGATTCTTTCTCGTCCAACTTTCTCTCTCCTAATAGCAGTAAACAAAGTGCCGGGGTTAGAGTGAGAGCAGCACCGAGCGATGCGAGGATTGCAAGGATGTAAGCCATGCCGAGGGGTCCAAAGAGACGTCCCGCAAGACCAGACATCGTCATGATCGGAATAAATACCAGACATACCGCGTATGTGGCATAGATAACGGCGGTCCGAACTTCGAGCGATGCGGCCAGTATCACTTTTGCAGGCGATAAAGGCTTGGCCAGGTGGCGATTTTCGCGCAAACGCCTAAGAACGTTCTCGACGTCAATGACAGCGTCATCTACCACCTCACCAATGGCGATTGCAAGCCCGCCCAGCGTCATGGTATTCAGACTGAGTCCGAGTCTTTCCATCACGGTGACAGCCACCAGGAGCGATATGGGAATGGCTGTGCAGGAAATAACAGCGGTACGGATGTCATAAAGGAAAAGAAATAACACCACAATTACGAGACAGCCGCCGATGAGGAGTGACGACCGCACGTTATGAACAGCCGTATCGATAAAGTTCGCCGCACGGAAAAGATTAGGCGAAAGCACAATTCCCTGCTTATCGAGATCGGGCTGCAATTCGGCCAAGGCTTGATCTACAGCGCGTGTGGTTTCGACGGTATTGGCTCCAAACTGGGTCCACAGGTTCATGACAATTCCATCTTTCCCCATGACCTGCGCCGCGCTAATCGGCGGTTCCACTGCATCCGTCACTTTGGCCACTTCTCCTAAAGTCGTGTTAATCGCAAGGTCCGCGGGACTTTGCTGAATGACAGCCACGCGTGAGAGCTGATCGGCCGTGAGCAGCTGACCATCCGTTCGCAGCAGAATGCGCTCCTTCGGAGTATCAATATAGCCGGCTCCGCGGATTCCCGTCGCTTTTTGTGCCGCGGCTAAAACGTCATCGACACCGAGCCCGAAGCGTCTGAGCCTAGAGGGACTGAGTTGGACTTGGAGCTGCTTAACCTCTCCACCGAACACGCTCACGCGTGCCACGCCGGGCACGGACAAGAGTCGCTGCTTAATGACCCAATCCGTGATCGTGCGCAATTCAATGAGTGATAACTTGTCCGAAGTAATTCCAATGGCCATGAGGTCACCCGTGGAAGACGTCAGAGGCGACATCATCGGCGGAGATACGGTCTGTGGGAGTTGAGCAGAAATCCCCGCAAGGCGCTCGGTCACGGCTTGGCGGGTCAAATAAATGTTCTGCGAGGACTTAAACACGATCGTGATGACAGACAACCCTTGCAACGAACTCGATCGCATCGATTCAATCCCCGGCAAGCCATTCAGCGCATTTTCGATCGGTTGCGTCACTAAGACTTCCACTTGCTCGGGCGCAAGTCCCGGGGCTTCGGTTTGTATTTCGACTTGTGGAGCGGAGAACTCTGGAAAGACATCGTACTTAGAGTTGGCTAACGTATAGAGACCGTAACCAAACACCATGAGGGAGAGAGCAACGACAATTCCTCTGAATCTTAACGCCCATTGAACGATATTAGTGAGCATGTTGGACCTCCACGTCATCCTGGTCGGGTATCGCCGCGGCATGGGCATTGAGCGGTCGCTCGAACGCATCCTCTAGCGCCCCTTGGGTTTGCAGAAACTGAACGCGGGCGTCTGCGGCTATCAGCCTTGTTGAATCGATGTCCAACTGCGAGCGAAAGAGCGTAAGTCGCGAAAGATCCCCTGGGTGGAGTAAATGATGCAACGTCTTCTCTTGTTCTAAATGCGTCGATAGTAATGTATTGGCTGTTTGAAGCTTTCGGTAGGCGGATGCATAGTCCACGAGGGCGCGATCGATGTCCCCAATCACTTGGTCCTGAAGACTGTTAAAGTTTGCCGCGGCTTGGTCGCGTCGGGCCTGTGCTTCTGTGATCGCGCCTCGATTTTTATTGAAGATGGGTAAGGCCGAGAGAAACGACAAAACCCACCGATTCACCCCTTGATCAAAAATATAACCAGGGCCGAGATGGATGTCAGGATATTGTTTCGCGATCTCAAGCTGGAGCGCGCTTTGATTTGAGGCGTATACGGCGAGCGATTCCAGAATATCCGTGCGGGATTTGATCGCCTGTTGGCGAAGCGTCTGGAAGTTTTCAGGTGCCACATAGCTCCCTTCATCGAAAGAATTAAACGAGAAGTTGATGTCTTTGATCGCGTGCAGCGGCAAGCCCAGGGCGCTTGCGAGCTGAGCGCGCGCAGTCTCTGCCAGGCGTTCTTGATCGTTTAGGATCACATCGGTTTTTCCGGCCAACACTTCGGCCTGCGTGAGTGTGAGCGGCGACACGTATCCGTTCTTTGATCGTTGCTCGAGCAACTCTCGATTCGCTTTCAATTGTTTTTGCTGCTCTAGGAGAATAGAGTTGGCTTGTTGTGCTGCGTAAAGGGTCAAGAGGCTCGACCGCACCCGGCTGCGCACTTGCCAGGCCACGCGTGCAATATGGAGACGTGCGGCCTCGGAAAGAGATTCCGCTTGATGCTG
>JAYWEN010000113.1:0-2096 GCA_043779245.1 Elusimicrobiota bacterium
TGCCGCGCCAATAATTCGGTGATCTTCACAATCGCAAACATCGCGTCAAAAGACGCCTGAAACTCGGGAAAAATGAATCCGCCAATCCCATCGCCCACAAACTTCATGCCTGGTTCGCGACTGGCTTCCATGATATACCGCGGCGCGGTGCGCAGTCGGCGAATCCCCACATGATAGGAAGCACTTAGCTTATCGATCACCCCGGACACGTTCACGGGAACGCCAATCGTGGGTTTGGGATGAGAGTTCCCGTTTTGAGGAGAGTTCGACTTGTGCGCGCGCATGACGAGATTGGCAATCATCAAAAGCGCCGCGTCATTGGCAATTCGACGGCCCTTTTCGTCGATAATGAAGACTTTCTCTGCGCCCGTATCAATCAAGAATCCAGCGTCCGCTTTCAGCGTCAGCACAATCGTCGACAAACGGTCCAACGAGGATTGAAATTCATCGGCCGTCTTTGTGACTCGCTGGGAACTCAAATAAGCATTCAAGCTGACGACTTCCACACCTAAGCGGCCGAGGATGTCGGGCAAGATCATGGAGGCTGAAGAAAACGCATAATCAATGACGATATTCATCTTCGCATCTTGGAATATATTGGCTTGAATGGCCTTTAAAAATCCGGCTCGATAATATTCTTGGGCGCGCGGCGGAGTAATCAGTTCCCCCACTCGGTCTGGAGTGGCTCGCTTAAAATCTTCACGCAAGAAAAGCTGTTCAATCGAGCGCTCCTGGCTGCTGGAAAGATCCACGCCGGTTTTGTCGAGAAGTTTAATATCGACAAGGTTTGGATCAAACGGCGATTGGCGAACGTGAACGCCGCCCACTTCCCCTTCCTGCCCGATTTCGTAGCGGACCACGGGAATAGGCGCTGTCCGCAAGTCCCCCACTTTAACACCCGTCGACAGAAGGCCTGAGATAACGGCACGCTTGATCATGCGGCTGGCCATGTGCGCGTCGCGGGATGTGGTCACGTAGGAACCTTCTCCTAGATATGCGCCGTAGGCGGCACCAATGCGGGTGGCGAGCTCGGGCGTAATTTCGCGATTGCATAAGCCCGTGATGCCGTAGGCTCCAAACAGGCGACGCGACCAAATGTCGCCCCAAATTAAACTCGTCGAGAGAACGGCGCCATCTTCAATTCGTTTATGAGGCCAGACTTTTACATTCGAGTGAATTACCGCCGCGTCACCGATGACGCAGTCGTCGCCGATGATGGCTCCTTCACCAATGTGGGCTTTGTCGCCCACTTGCGTCCGTCCACCGAGAACGGCCTCCTGCATGGTTGAATCCGACCCTATCGTCACTCCGTCCCAGATCACGCACCCGGACAAATCGGCCCCAGATTTAATAGTGACGCCGTTACCGATCACGCAGCTCGTGAGTTTGACGCGTTCTTCGATGACACAGCCTTCGCCGATCACAGAGACGCCAGAGAAAATCGCTTTCTCGCTTACCTCTGACTTAGGCCCCACGTAGGCAATCCCCTCTTTTGTTTTCCGCTTTTTACCGGGCAGAGGAATGTCAACAAGCTGATCGAGAATTTCAGAATGAGCCAACCGGTATTCGTTGAGATCGCCCACGTCCTTCCAATAGCCGTCAGCGATATAGCCAAAGAGGGGCGCTTGCGCTTGCAACAAGCTCGGAAAAAGATCCTTCGAAAAATCATAATTTCGATCGTCTGGAATATCGTTAAGAACGGAAGGCTCAAGGAGATAGATGCCCGTATTGATGGTGTCGGAAAACACTTCGCCCCACGAGGGCTTCTCAAGAAAACGCTGAATGCGGCCTTCTTCGTTGACGATGACAACCCCGAAAGCCAACGGGTTCGATGAGCGAGTTAAGACGAGGCTCGCTACCGCTTTATTTTTACGGTGGGCGGAAAGCGCCGCTTTCAAATCAAAATCGGTAAGAACGTCTCCGGAGACAACGAGGAAGGTGTCTTTCAGAGACTTTTCGGCGAATTTGACGCAACCGGCGGTTCCGAGATCTGACTGCGGCCGCAAATATTCCATCTTTACGCCAAAGGCGGCCCCGTCTCCAAAATGCCGAATGATCACCTCGGGCTGAAAATAGAGCATCACGAGCAAATCGTC
>JAYWEN010000114.1:0-9296 GCA_043779245.1 Elusimicrobiota bacterium
AGGCTGGGTGAGGCAACAGCTGTTACAATTTGCTCCGCCACGGGAATTTCAAATTCAGGATCTTCCGTCAATGAAACGCGGATCGTGTCGCCGAGACCATCGGCCAACAAGCTTCCGATACCAATGGCGGATTTAATTCGTCCGTCTTCACCATACCCGGCTTCGGTCACGCCCAAGTGCAGTGGGTAATCCATGTTTTCTTCGTCCATACGTTTCACGAGGAGCCGATAGGCTTCGATCATCACTTTAGGGTTGGACGACTTCATCGAGAGAATAATGTCGAAATAATCGTTCTTTTGGCAGATACGTACAAATTCAAGCGCCGCTTCGACCATGCCAAGCGGGGTGTCGCCGTAGCGGTTCATGATGCGGTCCGACAACGAGCCATGGTTGCAGCCAAGACGCATCGAACGCTTGAGCTCTTTGCACTTTAAAACGAGGGGCAAAAAACGCTCTTCAATACGTAACAGCTCAGATTCATAATCGGCGTCTGAATACTCAATGGTTTTGAAGGCTTTGAAGTCGGCATAATTGCCTGGATTCACGCGTACTTTTTCGACGTGATTGGCGGCTTCCATGGCGCATTCGGGATTGAAATGAATGTCGGCCACGAGTGGAATTTTTGAGAAGCCTTGCTCGTTTAACTTCCTACGGATATCGCCTAAAGCTCTCGCATCGGCCATCTTAGGCGCGGTAATTCGGACAATTTCGCAGCCGGCCTGAATCATGCGAACGGATTGTGCGACTGTCCCATCGACATCGGTGGTCGGGGTAGTCGTCATCGATTGCAGACGAATTGGATTGTTTCCGCCGACTCCGACATCTCCTACCATGACGACGCGCGTCTTGCGCCGGTTGTAGTGGAACAGGTCGGGTACGAAAAGCTGCGGCTTTGATGAGAGAGAGATTGTGGGGGGCACCATTGCTTCCTTTTGTTTTATTGTGGCAATGGCCCAGACAAAGCGCTTACGCGTTGTCTGAGTCAACGACAATTATACCAAACTCCCCCTCGGGGATCGGCTCTCGGAGAGAGGCTACTTTACGACGGGAGGGCTGGAGACAAAGGCCCAGTAAAGCTCCCATTTATCCTTGCTAGGTCTATCGACCCAGGAGACAGCTGCTTTTCCGGGTGCTACCGACACGAGCTTGGGATCAGACGCCTTTTTGATTCGGTCCATCAGGAGACGACCTTTGGGGCCCTGGGCGAGTATGCCCGTCACGTCCACTTCTTGAACGTAAAGTCCGACAGTCGAAAGACGATTATCGATCCAAGCGGCGAAAATGCCGCCGCGGCCATTGGACGTCATCGCCAATTTTCCTTGATCTCCGTCGGCTGGCGCGATGGTTTGTTCCCCTCGAGCCCATACCGATCTTCCATTTCGATCCAGATGATTCACCTGAATCTGATAATTTATTTGGTTGCGAAAATCTTCCCATCCGATCCAAGCGCCGCCTCCTTTCTCATCGCCAATCACCACAGGATTCCAGCGGTTATAAAGGATGGGGACTGTCGAGGCTAGTTTCATTAATCCCCACTTAAGCGTAGGCTCCGGCCCGACTTTTTGAAGGAAGATTTCGTTCGTTTGATGGTCGCTGGCGTTCCAAGCGATAACGACCTCTCCGGTTCCCATGGGGGCAATGCGAGGAAATTCACCCGTGCCCATGGGCGCGGTTATTTTTAAACCTTCCAAACTCCACAGCCGATTTCCCTGAAAATCAAGCCGCTGAATTCGCAGTTCGGAGGCGTCGTTCACTTCGTCGCGCCAAGCCACGATCATGCCAGACATGTTGTCGTAGATCACGCGCGGATTGGTTTGTTGCGATGCTCGGAGCGACACACGAATGCCGCCAGGGGTCCAAATCGGGCGTCCTTCGGAATCTAACCGTTGAGCCATAAGGACGGATCGACCCGTGAAAAGTGTTTCGCGCCACACGATAAGGGTTCCCCCACTCGCATCCGGCACGGCATCGGGCTGCGCGGCTATCGACGTCGACATGCGTACGGAGTTCCCGGGTCGCCGGCGGGATCCGTCGGGAAAGAAACGCTGAACATGTATCCCATCGGCCTCATCCCAAAAAAGCGAGAGGCCCTGCTGGCCATCGGCAAGCCCGTTCCAATCGGTGAGTGAAGTCAAATGAGTGGTGACGGGGAGACCGCCGGCATCCCACAGAGTCGTCCCCTTGGCGCTAATGTGCTGCGCTAAGAGGGTGTTCTCTTTTTCGGTCCCCGGCGCCGTCCAGACTAGATAAAAACCACCCGCATCGTCTTCGAAGCTACGAAACGACACATCCTTTCCAGGACCGGTGGCAAACGGGGGGATGGCAGCGAAACTAAATGAAGTGAGCGCTAAACAAAGAAAGGATTTCAAAAGAATGGATCGCTTCACGAGGACTATTCTACAATGAACCCCATCATGCCAGCCGACCAAACGTTTATCACCCGCAAGGGGTACGAGAAACTTCACAAAGATCTCGAAGATTTGAAAGCCAAACGCACGATTCTGGCGAAAGCCATTCAAGAGGCGCGCGAAAAAGGCGATCTTAAAGAAAATGCCGAATATCATGCCGCCAAAGAAGATGCGTCGCACAATGAACGACGTATCGCAGAGATCGAAGGCAAGCTGAGTGGAGCGCGTATTTTGGAAGATCAGGGTGATCTTCCGACGGATAAAGCGTATATCGGGGCCACCGTGGCGGTAAAGGACGACTCCGGGGAAGAGATGATCTTTACGCTTGTCGATCCGGCCGAATCCGATGCCGTGAGCGGGCTGATTTCGATTACGTCACCTATTGGCCAGGCGCTCCTGGGTCAGCCGGTAGGAACCAAAGTCAAAGTGCCAGTCGGAAAAGCAGGCTACTTCCTCACCATCCAAAAAATCTCCAGGGGCTAGTGTCCGCCGGTGGTCAGGCCGTCGAGGCGTGATTGAATCACTTCGGCATGCTTGCCATGGGGATATTTTTCTAGATACGCCCTATATCCCTCAATTAAGTTCTCGCGAGGAATCGTTGCTGAATCATCGAGACATTGCAAGTAATTGAAATACCCTTCGTCGCCGATCAGCCCGTCGGGATACCGCTGTGCGACACGCAGAAAATATGTTGTTGCCTCTGGCAAGTTCTGAAATAGGTAATACGTCGTCCCAATGTAATAGGTGGATTGGGGGATGAAGCGCTCATGCTGGTGCTTGTCGATATAACCGATGATGGTGCCATTCTGGAAGGACTCATGGAGGTACATCATACCGCCAACAATCAGGGCACAAATGAAAACGATCAGTTTCATATCCGACTCAATTTATCACGTTCGCGCAGTTTGTACAAGGCAACATATCCCACGATCAGGCTTAACGACGCCCCCTGCAAAAGGAGCGCTCGAGGAACCCCCCACCGATTGGCGAGCCATCCCGCTAAAAGATTCCCAAATGGCATGCACCCGCCAAAGGCAAAAACGAAGAGACTTATCGCCCGCCCGCGCATTTCTTCCGGTACCGAGGTTTGGACTAGGCTGTTGACGACGGAGGCAAATGTCACCATCGCAAATCCCTCGATGAACAAAAGCACCATACAGAGAAGCGGGTTTCGCGACAAGGCAAACAAAATCATCCCAACGACATAAAGAATCTCCCCCTGCATTGCAAAGCGCTCCTTGCCCTTAAAATCCCCTCGGTAAGCAACGAGGACTCCTGCCAACACCGCACCTGCTCCAAAGCAGGCCATAAGGCTTCCCAGTCCGGACGCATCCATATGCAGCGTGTCGCGCGCAAACGCCGGCAAAAGGGTCACGAGCGGCACGCCTAAGACGCTCGTGGCCGCCATGACAATCAGCAGCCAAAACAAATGGTGCTGAGCCAACATATAGGCGATCCCTTCTTTGAACGTTTTCAGAAACGATTCGTGTCCTCCGATAGGAATTTTGCGATTAACGGGAAGGCGGATCGCCAGGAGCGCGAAAATAACAGCGAGAAAACTGACCGCGTTGGCGTAGAAACAACCCGCGGTGCCAAAATAACTGAGGGCAAGTGCCCCGACGACTGGGCCGATCGTTCGAGCTAAATTGAATTGTGCCGAATTGAGCGCGATCGCATTGCTCAAGTGCTGCCGTTCGGCCACGTTGGCCATCACCGTCTGATAGACGGGCCAAGCAATAGACTGCGAAAGACCTCCAATGAACGCCAAAAGAATAATATGCCAGACCTGTATAAGGTGACGCTGCGTTAGAATGCCTAATACAGTCGCCAGGATCAGCATGACGCATTGTGTGCCAATCAAAAGTTTGCGACGATCGAATCGATCGGCGATGACTCCGCCTCCGAAGGCAAATATCGAAAGTGGGATTGTGTTAGCGAAGCCTTCGAGTCCTAGATAAAAGGGCGAATGGGTGAGATCAAGAATCAGCCAGGCGAGCGCGATCGACTGCATCCAGCTTCCCACATTGGAGAGGAAGGATCCACCCAGAAAATAGCGAAACTGCTTTTGACGAAGCGCGGCAAATAGTCTATCCAAGATTCTTCCTAAATTTGCGAATGCTCAAGCCCACCATTGAGATGCCGAAAAGGCAAAGCGGCCAAATCTGCGGCCATAAGTCGACCCAGCCCACACCCTTGAGAAGCACACCACGTAAAATCTTTAAGAAATAGGTTAAAGGGATGACGTATCCGATCGCTTGCGCGAAAAATGGCATTCCTTCCCTCGGGAAAACAAACCCCGATAGAAGGACAGACGGTACCGCCACAAACATGATCATTTGGTTGGCCTGATTCTGATTTTCCGCCAAGGTTGAGAGGAGAATGCCCATCGACAAACAGCCAATCAAGAAGAAAAGCGCTAGCGACATCAGCGTGAGCACATTTCCCCGAACGGGAACCTGAAACAGCGCCCAGCCCGCCACAACAATAATCACGGTAATGAGCATGCCGATCGCAATGTAGGGAAGAATTTTGCCGAGAATAAATTCATGAGGCTTAATCGGAGTGACAAGCAGCTGTTCGAGATTTCCCCTTTCCTTCTCTCGGACGATGGCATTGGCAGTCATCGCTGGAACAAGCATCATCAAAATCAAGCCCAAAAGTCCGGGGACCATGAACCAGGCGCTGCGCAAGTCGGGGTTGTACCAGAGACGCGGTCGAAAATCGATCCGCTCCATAATTACCTTCTGGGAATTAAACTTCGCTTGGAAAGCAGCGGCGATCACGGCGCTGTTGGATAAGGCAGCCTGGGCCGGATTGGGATCGGTTCCATCCACGAGCATTTGAACCTGAGCTCCCTCTCCCCGCAGCACTTTATGCGTGAAGTCGGGGGGGATGTGCAACACCGCTTTCACTTCACCTCGATCTAGGAGTCCTTGCATCTCCTGAGGCCGCGAGAGCGTAAGAGCCACATCAAAATAACCTGACTGTCGGAAGGCATCAATAAATTCTCGGCTTAAGCGATAGCCATCTTCATTGAGAACAGCGGTACGGATATGTTTGATATCTACTTTAATGGCGTAACCATACAGGGTAAGCTCGAAGGCCGGTATAAAAAGGATGAACACAAGAGTGCGCCGGTCCCGAACGATATGGATAAATTCCTTGCGCATGACTGCCCAGAGACGCCTCATCGGAATGTTTCCTGGCGCGTGAGAAAGGAAAATAAATCTTCCAACCCCGGAGCTACCGTGTTCACCGCTCGCACTTCGATTCCATTTTTGACGAGAAGATCCGGAATTAAACTGCGTGCGTCTACGCCCGGTCCCGCGTCAATCCGAAGCGACGTTCCATAGGTCGTCACCGAGAGAACGCGGGGGTCGTCCCGAAGAAGGCCCATCGCTTTCATAAGCGGTCGGCATTCGACCTCAAGCAGGTCATGGTTCATCTGCTTTTTCATTTCATCCGGAGCACCCTTAGCGATGATCCGTCCGTT
The DNA here is from genome assembly GCA_043779245.1 of Elusimicrobiota bacterium. Taxonomy (GTDB): domain Bacteria; phylum Elusimicrobiota; class Elusimicrobia; order 2-01-FULL-59-12; family 2-01-FULL-59-12; genus JANLWZ01. The sequence goes on from JAYWEN010000114.1 coordinate 5,902, forward strand.
CGAGATAAACGCCAGTTGCCCGCAGCGCTCGGCCTCTTCCATGTAATGGGTTGTGACGAAAAGAGCGATCCCAGACTCCGCGAGCTCATAAAGGACGCCCCACAAATCGCGCCGCGTGACGGGATCAATGCCAGCCGTGGGCTCATCGAGAAAAAGAATTTTGGGTGAATGCACGAGCGCGCAGGCCAAGGCTAAACGCTGTTTCCATCCGCCTGACAAATGCCCTGCGAGTCGTTTGCGATAGGGTTCAAGGCCCGTCAGGCGTCGAATATAACGTAGGCGTTCATCGACTTTGTCCGATGGCACTTCAAATATCCCTGCGTAGAACTCCATATTTTCGTCGGCGTTGAGATCTTCGTAAAGAGCAAAGCGCTGGCTCATATAGCCAATCACTGTTTTTACGCGCTCTGGCTCTTTCACGACATCAAACCCGCCGACCTGTGCGGTGCCAGAAGTCGGCCTAATAAGCCCGCAGAGCATACGCATCGTCGTACTTTTTCCCGAGCCGTTGGGACCCAGAAAGCCGAAGATCCCACCGTAGGACACATCAAAGTTAACGTGATCGACAGCCAAGACGTCTCCAAATCGGCGGGTCAAGTCTTGGACATGAATGGCGAGTTCAGGAGGCACGGCAGCGAACCTTAGAGATCGCAGTCGGCGGGCATGCCAGGTTTGAGAACGCCATCTGGCTCGTCCACCGTGACCTTGACCGCGAACATCTGAGTGATGCGTTCTTCCTTGGTTTGAATATTTTTTGGCGTGAATTCGGCCTTTGGAGAAATAAAGGTTACGCGGCCAGCAAAGCGGCGATCCGGAAACGTGTCAATCGTTATATCGGCCTTTTGCCCAAGCACGATTTTTCCGATTTCAGCGTCTGAAATAAAGAGTTTGATCCAAATGTCTTTCGGATTTCCTATCACAACTGCCGGAACTCCCGGCGAAAGTCCTTCGCCCGGTTCGCTGACACGAATCAAGATGACGCCATCAATGGGAGAGACGAGCTGTTGGTCCTGATAGGCTAGCTCAGCATTTTCGACTTGCTGACGTGCCGCTTCTCCGCTTGCGCGCAGCGTCTGCAGACGATCGAGATCGCGACGCGCCTGCTGAAAACGATCCAATGTTCCGAGGAGTTGTCCGGATTTGACCGAATCGCCTTCATGCACTGTGAGTGTGGCCAATTTTCCCGGCACGGCTGGTGAGAGATAGACTTCCGTCATTTCGAGGGTCCCTGAGGCGCGAAGATGCTGGTTACCAGAATGGGTTTTGCAACCCAGAGGGCTCAAGAAAAGAGAGAGGACGGTAAGGGAAACGTTTTGGGAGAGGCGTCTATTCAAACTTCTGAGAAGGGTCAAGCTTGAGGCCCGGTCCCATGGTCGAGCACATCGTTACGCTTTGCATGTACTGCCCTTTGGCCGTCGCAGGCTTGGCCGCGAGAAGCGCATGAAGGAATACTTTGGCGTTCTCGGCGATTTTCTCAGGGGTAAAGCTGGCTTTACCAATGGCGACGTGGGTGATCGCTGTCGCGTCCAACTTAAATTCGATTCGGCCCGCTTTTAATTCCTTCACAGTTCGAGCGATATCAAAGGTCACGGTCCCGGCTTTGGGGTTTGGCATCAACCCTTTCGGGCCCAGCACTTTTCCCAATTTGGAAAGATCTTTCATCGCATCGGGAGTGGCCACGAGCACATCAAAATCGAGCCAGCCTTTGGAAATCTTTTCGATCAAGTCCGCATCTCCCGCCGCTTCGGCGCCGGCTGCTTCGGCGTCTTTAATTTTCTCACCTTTAGCGACGACGACCACACGCTTGCTTTTTCCCGTGCCATGCGGCAAGACAACGGTTCCACGTACGTTTTGATCGGACTGTTTGGGATCGACCCCGAGCTTCACGTGAAGTTCAATCGTTTCGTCGAATTTGGCCGTAGCCGTTTTCTTGACGGTAGCCGCGGCATCGGCGAGGGAATAGACCTTCGCGGGTTCATACACTTTTGATTTTTCTAATGTGGCGAGTCGTTTGCTCATAACGAAATCCTTTTTATTCAGCGATCTCAATACCCATGCTGCGGGCTGTTCCTCTGACCATGCGAATGGCAGCCTCGAGGCTATTGGAATTCAAATCGGGCAGTTTTGTTTTGGCAACGTCTTCGGCCTGCTGGCTTGAAAGTTTGGCGACTTTAAGACGATTAGGTGTCCCGGATCCCTTGGCAAGACCCGCAGCCTTCTTCAAAAGTGCGGAGACAGGGGGCATCTTCGTAATGAAGCTAAAGGTTCGATCTTCGAACACCGTGATCACGGCTGGAATAATCATTCCGGGCTCGTTCGTCTTGGTTTTTTCATTGAACTGTTTGCAGAAATCCATGATGTTGACACCGTGTTGACCAAGAGCGGGTCCCACAGGAGGCGCGGGGTTGGCAGCGCCCGCGGGAATTTGCAACTTGATGACTGTCTTTATTTTTTTTGGTGGCATCGTATTGTCCTTATAATTTTTCTACCTGCAAGAAATCGAGTTCGACGGGGGTCGGGCGGCCGAAAATGGACACCATGACCTTGAGTTTCCCGCGCTCTTCATTCACTTCCTCCACGACACCGATGAAATGGCGGAAAGGACCATCGATGATGCGGACATTCTCTTCCTTACTAAAGGTAACAGCCGGCCGAGGCTTTTGCTGCGGCTGAGCGGTCGCCAAATCGAGAAGGTTCTGGATTTCGGCTTCAGGAAGTGCGATGGGCTTGGTCCCACCCAAGAATCCCGTGACGCCCGGGGTATTTCGAATCGTCCAATATGTTTCGTTGTCGACCATCATGTCGACCATCACATAGCCCGGAAAAAATTTGCGCTTTTTTACTTGCTTCTTATTCCGCTTGATTTCCATGACTTCTTCAGTCGGAATCAAAACTTTATGGATTTTTCCTTGGAGCCCCAAGATGTCAATCGTCTTCTCTAAAGACGCTTTGACTCGGTCTTCATGACCGGAATACGTATGAATGACATACCAACCACGATCGCTCATAATAAAATGTCCTATCCGATTCGGAAGAGAATTCCAGCCAAGAACAACAAAATTCGATCGATCACTGACACGTAAGCGGCCATAATCAGCGTGAGAATAATCACGACGATCGTCGATCCGATCATCTGCTGCCGGGTAAGCCAGCTGGAGAGCTTTAGCTCGTTAAACGCTTCTTGAAAAAACCTGAGTAGTTGTTGCACGGGACCTCGCTCCATCACCTTGGGACAAAAAAACACCCCCCGACAATTCGAGAGGAGTACGTATTGTACTCAGGCACAACGCCGCATGTCAATCATTCCGCGGCACATAATGGCGGGGGAATAGGGAATTGAACCCCATCTATTCGTTTTGGAGACGAATGTGCTACCGTAACACTTTTCCCCCAAA
>JAYWEN010000115.1:0-3289 GCA_043779245.1 Elusimicrobiota bacterium
AACGCCATTTCTACAAAACCCGATGATGTCGTACCGGATCCGCGTGATGTCATGGAGCTTCTTCAAAGACTTTTCTACTTCTTTCCTTATTTGAAGCACGGAGCGAATCTTCTCGAGGCCATCGAAAGTTATAAACAGGTTCACGTTCGCGACGTCTACTGGGGTGTGCGTCCACTATTATTTCAAAGTGGATCCACGCAGCAAGCATCGCGAGAGCAAAAACTTGTGAAGGATCTTCCGAGATTTTGGTCTTTCCCCGGCGTGAAACTGACCGCTGGACGGTCGGCGGGGCTTGAAGCCGCCACTGAAGCTTGGAAAGTCCTTCGCCCTGGAAGTGCCGTTCCGGCCGTGATTTTTGATCCGCTGCCCGGAGGGGAATTGTGGAATCTTGAACAATTTGTGCAGGACGCGATCAAGAAATACGATCTTGGCCCGCAAAGCGATGTCCTTCTTCGCTATCTCGTTGGAATGTACGGCACTCGGTATGGGGAAATTCTTGAATGGATGCAGACTGACGCTAAACTCGCTCAGCCTCTACTGCCCGACGAGCCTTGGGTCCTCGCGCAAGTGGCTTACGCCGCTAAAGAGGAAATGGTTCTCACGTTGAATGATCTCTTGTGGCGTCGCACAAAATGGGCGCATTTCAAAGACCTGACGGACGATACCGTTCAAAAGATTGCTTTAACGCTTGGCGAGGCGTTGACTTGGTCTGAGCCTGAAACTCAGAAACAGATCCTCCTTTACCACGCTGAGCTAAAGAAACATCGCCTCTCATGACCCTGCGGTCGGCCGCTTGGGACAGAGCCTCTCGCTCCATCTCAAACGCTCATTCTATTGTCGTTCTCACTGGCGCGGGGATCTCTGCCGAAAGCGGAATCAAAACTTTTCGTGACTCGGGAGGCCTTTGGGATGATCATGCGATTGAAGATGTCGCAACCCCTCAGGGTTTTTCAAGAAATCCAACCTTGGTCTGGAATTTTTACAATGCGCGTCGCAAAACAGCCCAAAGTGCGAAACCGAACCCTGCCCATCTCGCGTTGGCGAGACTCGAGAAGGAAGGCCGCCTGAAAGCGGTGCTCACCCAAAATATCGACGGACTTCACCAGAGGGCAGGAAGCCAGTTCGTCGTCGAACTCCACGGGAGTATTTGGAAAATTCGCTGTACGGGTTGCGGCACGATATCTGACAAGTTTCCAGTCGAACTGCCGGTGCTGCCGTACTGTTCAACCTGTAAGGGTCTCCTGCGTCCGCATGTGGTGTGGTTTGGGGAGAGTTTGGAGCCAAAAATTCTTGACGATTCCGAGACGTCAATCGAAGAATGTGATTTATTTCTTGTGATTGGAACCTCCGCGGTTGTTCAACCTGCGGCTTCTTACCCTTTTTGGGCCGCTCGTCGAGGCGTCGTTGTGATTGAAATTAACAAAGAGAAAACGCCCATTTCGGAATTGGCGACAGTGTCTCTGCTAGGCTTAGCGGGGGAAATACTTCCGGAGCTTCTAAGGGTTTAGCTGTATCGCTTGAGCACCATCGCGCCGCCAAGTCCGCCGGCGGCACAGGCTGTGGCGAGGGCATAGCGAATTTCAGGCTTGGCTTTCATCTGATAGAGAGCGTTTAAGACAATACGCGTGCCGGTGGCGGCCAAGGGATGACCCAAAGGGATTGATCCACCGTTGGGATTCAATTTTCCATCCTTCCATTTGCTTTCCCAATGATGCCCGTACTTCTCGCGTCCCACCTTGAAAATCGATAAGCAGGTTGCCGCGAACGCTTCATGGAGTTCAATGTGATCAACTTGGTCAAAGCTGATCCCTGAACGTTCCAGCGCATTGGCAGTCGCAAACACGGGAGCGATGCCCATTTGCGCAGGGTCATTGCCCCAATAACCCCAGTCCACGATCTCAGCCAAAATTTCCAAGCCCAGCTCCTTGGCCCGTTTCTCTGAAGCCACGATGACGGCTGCCGCACCGTCTGAACGCGCGCACGAATTGAAGAGCGTAACCGTCGCCTGTGTTTGGCCTTCGGTATATTGTTTGCCGAGAATGTATTGCCCGTAGAGCTCGAAGAATTTCTTCATGGAGAAAGCCGAATTTTCGAAGATGACAGGCGCCTTCGACATCATGTCTGGCTTCTTAACCAAACTCTCGCGAAGATAAGGATATTCATCCTTTTCCAAAAGAACTTTGCCGTCTTGCTCGACCGGAGTGACGTGAGTTTTATAAAAACCGGATTCCTCGGCCGCGAGACAGCGTTTGTAGGTTTCCAGAGCGTAGGCATCCTGGGATTTGCGGTCGATGGAATACATCTGGGCGCATACTTCGGCCGTGGCGGCCATGTTCAGGTTGCGCACGGGATCATTCAGCCCTTCTTCTATACAGTCTACGACACCCAATCCCTCGTGATCCAAGATCGCTGGCCAATTAGCCCGGAGGGTCTCAAGGGAACGCAGCTCCTTCATGCTCCGGTTCCCGCGGATGGCATAAGGAAAATTCGACATAGACTCCGTTCCGGCTGCGATGTAGACGTCTCCTTCGCCCATAACGATATGTCGGGCAGCCGAAGAGATCGCTTCAAGTCCTGAAACACAGTTAGCTTGAACTGTTACAGCATGAGCTTTTTCAGGTAAATGTGAAAGTAATACTGCAATACGTGCGATGTTTGGAGCGTGACTTCCCTGTCCGACCCAACCGGCCATAACGCCATCCACAGCATGGGGGTACAAAGTCGTTCGGGCGAGAAGCGCATTGATCGAAAGCATCAGGAGATGTTCTGGGGAAACAGTGGCGAGGCTTTTGGCGAAGTGCCCGATAGGTGTTCGCACTCCGCCGCAAAGAACAACTTTTGTATCGCGTGCTTTCATAAAAGCCCCCTTAATCGGAGGCTATCACGAGTTCACGATAATATCAAGCTGAAATATAGAGTCGAACTTAACGACTTAAGTGTAATGTCGAACGACTCGAATGACTTTTCCGATGATTTCGGTATTTTCGTCCACAGGGATGGGACGATACTTCGGATTTTCTGGCGCAAGATGAATAATACCCGGCTTTCGAACTAATCGTTTAACCGTGGCATCTTCCTGTCCAAGCCGTGCGACTACGATATCGCCATTCTTAGCCGAGCTCTGCGGACGAACGATGACGAGATCGCCTTCAAAGATCCCGGCATTGATCATCGAATCGCCTTTTACGCGCAGTGCAAACAAACTACGTGTGTCGGCGGTGGCAGGTGAAGCGGAACCCGACGGCTTCTCTTCACCATGAATGGCGGAGATGTAGCCTTCGACTTGTTC
>JAYWEN010000116.1:0-3144 GCA_043779245.1 Elusimicrobiota bacterium
CTCAGGAACTTGGGACTCGATATGGTCAAAATTTGCGGCGACTTACGCATTCTGACCTCAGGTCCCAAAACAGGCATCCGAGAGATTTCGCTTCCCCCCATCGCACCGGGATCGTCAATCATGCCCGGAAAAGTCAATCCCGCGATGCCCGAGATGCTCATGATGGTTTGTTATCAAGTGGCTGGCAACGATCAGGCGATTGCCTTTGCTTCTCAGGCGGGACAACTCGAGCTTAACGTGATGATGCCACTCATCGCGCTCAATCTCATGACGTCTCTCACCATTTTGGAAAACGGGATTCGCGCCTTTGCGACCCGCTGCTTGGACGGCATCACGGCCAATGCGGATCGCTGCCATCACTTTGCCGAACGAAGTGCTGCCCTTGTGACGGCGCTCAACACCCGTATCGGATATCTAAAGGCCGCCGCCGTCGCCAAAGAGGTTCTCTCCTCTCACAAAAGTATTCGACAAATCGTTTTAGAACAAAAACTGATGTCGGAATCGGACTTAAGTAAAGCGCTCAATCTCGACGACATGACACGCGCGTCGGAATAGACACACAGGAGGATTACATGAAGAAGCTCGCACTACTCACAGCGGCACTACTTACGGGAGGCATTACGATGGCACAAGCAAAAACAGCAGTCATTGAAACATCCAAGGGAACAATCGAAGCCGAACTTTTCGAAAAGGATTCCCCCAATACGGTCGCCAATTTTGTTGGCCTGGCTTCAGGGACAAAGGAATACAAAGACCCCAAATCGGGTCAGCCTAAAAAATCCAAATATTACGATGGGCTTATTTTTCATCGCGTGATTCCTGGGTTCATGATTCAAGGCGGCGATCCGTTAGGAACTGGGACTGGTGGTCCGGGATACAGCTTTGCGGACGAATCTCCATCTCAAAAGTTCGACAAACCAGGCCGCTTAGCCATGGCCAACGCCGGGCCCAACACGAATGGCAGCCAGTTCTTTATTACGGTGGCAAATTCGGAATTCCTAAACACGAATGGGCACTACACGATCTTCGGTCAAGTGACCAAGGGTCAAGAAGTTGCCAATGCCATCACCATGGTAGAGCGCGACTCCAACGATCGGCCCAAAACGCCAGTCACAATCAAGTCGATCACCATCAAATAAATCCCATCCTCTCGATTCAAATCAAGAGGCGACCACGTCAAAAGTGGTCGCCTCTTTTTTAAATGCGAGGCGTTAATTTCCGGTTGCAAATTCGCGGTATTACTGTTACCTTCATTCGGAGGACAGAATGAAGATTGCGCTTTTATGGCCGAAGGGATTTGATCCAATTTATGTGATGCCCATATCGCTTGGGTATCTCAAGAGCAACATGCCTTCCCAGCATGAGGTGCGCATTTTCGATTGCGCTATCGACAATCTTGATGCGACGTCGGCAGAATTCCGCCAAAAGTTGACTCATTTTAACCCTGACGTGGTCGGTGTTTCCTGCTGGTCTCCCACCTATTTTGAAGCCATTCGAATGCTCACGACAGCCAAATTCGTAAATCCAAATGTCGTGACAGTGATCGGTGGCGCCCACGCCAGCTCTTATCCTGAGCGAACCATGGACTCAGGCGTGGTCGATTACCTATTTAAAGGTGAATCCGAACTCTCTTTTCCCGTCTTCATCGCCGAACTAGAAAAAGAGAAGCCTGATTGGACCAAGGTCCTTGGGTTGGCGTACCGCGATGCGTCTGGAGTCATCCAACACAATGAGATGGAGCGTGCGGACGATTTAGATCAGATTAAGATTCCGGACTACGACGCGATGCAGCTGGAGCGCTACATTGTCGCCGGATACCGGTTCAATACGAGCCACAAACGAAACGCCCCCATTTGGATCACGCGCGGATGTCCCTACCGATGTGGATTCTGCTCGGCGCCGTTCCAAAATGGAAAGCCGATCCGAGCTCATTCGGTCGAATACATGGAAAAATGGGTGCGCTACCTCGTTGAAGAGAAAAACATCAAGATGATGAACATCATCGATGACAATTTTACGTTTCACGTTCCGTATGCCAAAGAATTTTGCGAAAAGATGATCAGTTTAGGCATTAAAGATCTCCATTTTGGAACGCCCAACGGCATTCGCGCTCAGCAATCCGATGCGGAACTCTTTCGCATGATGAAGAAGGCCGGCTGGGAGAATGTCGTCGTTGCCCCTGAAAGCGGATCAGAGCGCACGCTCGCTCGCATGCAGAAGGATTTGAAACCGTCCGTGATCGTCAAAAAAGTGAAAGAGATCAAGGACGCGGGACTCAAAGTCCATGGATTTTTTATTGTGGGCTATCCGGGTGAAACGTTGGAAGACATTCGCGAAACTGAAGTGTTTTTGCGCAAGTGTAAATTCAACATGGTGTTCATCAACAATTTCCAACCCTTGCCGGGGACCCCTATTTATGACGAGTTGGTGGCCTCAGGAGAAATCGAAGATGGGCTGCTTCCTAAGAACTACTCGAACGGAGAGAGGGTCTATACGCCGCCCACGCTGAAGGACTTCAATTTTCCGCGCTACGTGCTTGTGAACTATCTTTACGTCATGCTTTCAGATCTGAGCAATGTGGCTTACATGCTGAAACTGATAAGTCCACAAATGATTCTGAAAAAAGTGTTCTTAAATTTGAAGAATATGCTCTACACGGCACCGGTTCACATCAATTTCCAAAAGAACCAGCCGCCGATGCAAAGCCGTCCCGCCGCCTAACTTTTAAGATCGCACTTCCGGAATCCACAAGGTAAAGCAACTTCCTGATCCAATTTCAGACGCCACATGAATATCGCCCCCATGAGCGCGCGCTATAAACCGAACTATCGCCAGGCCTAATCCGAACCCTCCACTGCGATCATGGGTATGCACTTGGCGGTACGGTTCAAAAATTGCGGGCTGTTCTTCTTTGGGAATCCCACAACCGCGGTCTGTCACTTCAAACAAGACCCGTCCCCCTTTTTGCGATCCTGTGAGAACGACATCTCCTCCAACAGGGCTGAACTTGATGGCATTGGCGATTAAATTGTCGAGGGCGCGTTCGAGAAACGATGGGTCCGCGTGAATAAAGAGATCGTTGTTGTCCTTAAGCACCACATTCAGATGGATCTGCTTTTGAACGGCGACGATTTGAAACGTCCC
>JAYWEN010000117.1:0-1749 GCA_043779245.1 Elusimicrobiota bacterium
TTTTGGAAAAGAAAACACCTTTTGGTTTTAAAACGCGATAAATATCTTCGATGATTTTTGCGGAATCTTTTTTACTATTAGCGCAAATGCATTCTAAGTCTAAAACGCCATCGAAGAAGGCGTCTGGATAAGGCAGCTGCATGGCGTCCCCTTGTTTGAAATCAGCCTTTAGTCCTTCTTCTTCAAAGCGAACCTTGGCTCTCTTCAGCGCCACGTTGCTGCCATCCAAGCCATACGCCGAAAAGCCTTCTCGGGCTAAATACCAAAGATTGGCTGCAGGGCCACATCCGACTTCAAGGATGTGGATGTCTTTGCGATTAGGAGTGGCATAAAAGTGACGCGCCACAAATCTCAGAACTTCTTCGGGGGGGTAGCGTCCCCACGCATTCTTTTCGTACACCTCGTCCCAAGAGGTATCCCAAACCATTATGATCGTGCTCCGAGGGTAGCAAACTTTTTCTTAAGGAGCGATTCGCGGCTGTGTGCGTTCAAAATAAGTTTCAGGAATGCCTGAATCCTCGCGCTGGCGCGGCCCTCGCCATAAGGATTTACGCAAGCTTTTGAACGATCGTAGCAAAGTGCTTTTTGAATTCCATGTCTGATGGCCTCAGCGATTGGTTTCACATCCACGACATTACGTGCCCGTGGGCGTCCCTTTTGACGATCGCCGATATTGACGACGGGTAAACGGAGCGAAGGCGCTTCCCAAATACCGCTCGATGAATTGCCGATCATAAGGGACGCATGTTTCATCATGCTCAAGTACCCTTGTTGTCCTAGAGATGTGACCAATCGAACGGAATCCGGATGGCGGTGTGCAAATTGCTTCAGGCGTTGAATAATGCGCGGACTGCCATGGTCGGCATTTGGATAGGTGATGACGTATTGGATCTTGGTCTGTTCTAGCGCTTTTAGAAATTCATTCATGTGCGATTCGTTGCGCTTGGCTTCCAGCGTCACGGGATGAAAGGTGCAGAGGGCTGTGGGTTTCGATAAATCAAGTCTAAACTGTTTGGCGAGCGTCTCTTTTGGAAGCAACGGAAGTCGGCGCAGCGTGTCGAGTCCAGGATCCCCTGAGATGCAAATTCTCCAGGATTCTTCGCCCATTTGCTTGACGCGATTGGCAAATTCTTTATTCGAGACAAAATGGAGATGCGACATTTTTGTGGTGGCATGCCGGATTTGTTCATCGATCGCCCCTTCCGTAATTTCCCCTCCCGAAATATGTGCGACAGGAATCAAGAGAAGCAGGCAAGCTGTCGTGATTGCTAAGAGTTCATAGCGATCTCCCGCCACAATGACGAGGTCTGGTTTCATTTTAGAAAGCACGTCGGCAAGTTTGCCTGTCCATTGGCCGGTGGCATGCGCCAACGAGACCGCCGACCGAGAGTCAAAGGCACTATGCACGCGGGCATCAATCATCACACCATCGTTTTCGATCTCGCGATAGGTATAGCCGTACTCTTTCAGTAGATGCGATCCCGTCACGATCATTTTGAAATTGATCTTTGGGTCTTTAGATAAATCTTTGGCCAGCCAGCGCAGGGCTCCATATTCTCCCCGAGAGCCTGTAATCGTGCAGATGGTGAATCGTTTAGCGGGCATGGCGCCCCTTTGTGGCTCTTTTTAAGTGCGCTTCCGCGGCGGCTAAATCCGCAAACGTATCAATATCGATGCATACCGCCGGATCGATAAAAAACGGGACAATCTTTTTACCATACAGAGTTTTCTTTAACAGCGTGGACCGCT
>JAYWEN010000118.1:0-10158 GCA_043779245.1 Elusimicrobiota bacterium
GATCGGCGATCTTGGGCTGAAGTTTTTTCATGGCGAGCGTGGCTTTGAAGCTTTTGATCGTGAGAGGGAATAACAGCAGCTGAAGACCAATCGTCAAAAGAATGATCGACACCCCGTAGTTGCCGGTGAAGGCTTTCAGATGATTGAGCACGCTTAAAATCAGCCGGCCCAAAGCCGTAAAGGTTCCGAAATCGACACTTTCTTCTAAGCCCCGGTCATAGGTTTTGAGCGCTGTGAAACCTTTCGGACCCGCATACAATTCATAGTCTAATGTCGCCGATCCGTTCGCGGGCAGAGCGGTCGTCTCGACGATTCTCAGCTGCGATTGATCCTTCACGCCGACGACTTCGAGGGACGCAGGATGCACCGTTTTGGGTATGAAAGCCACTAAATAGTAGCGGTTGTCGATACCTGCCCAGCGGCCCATCTCGGCTGGAACCGCGGGTTTGAGCACATGGGTGTTTATTTTTCCGAGTGTGATCGCCCGAGTGAGGCGGGCGTTTTCCTTTAACTCTCCTTGAGCTGTTCCAAGTCCCTGCCCCCACCCCCAGGTCCAGTTGGCGAGCTCGACGGGACTCGATTTAGGATTTCTAAACTGATAGGAAATTTGATGCAGATGTCCCACGGGGCTGAGCGTTAGAGTTTTTGTGACTTGCACCCCATTGGGAAGCGTTCCCAACATAATGGCTTGACGATTTTTGATGGCGATTGAAAACCCAGTCTCGGGAAAGGAGGTAAGGGGCAGCGGATCAGAATCGGGATATTGCACGAGATCGACTTCCTGTCCTTTAGACTTCACGAGCCAGTGTTTGATTGCTCCACCCAGAGGGGTAAAAACGATTTCATTATTTTCATCTTTCAGCACGGCATCGGCCAGTGCCGCCGCGTGACCCTTTTGAATTGGAACGCCCGAGACCTCTGGCATCGCCGTTTTCGAAACTCCAGCGCCTGGATCCATCCGCTCTGAAATACTTTTAGCAGATGGGGCCGGAGGCGGCGCAAATTTCGGCACAACAAAGTACGACCAAATCAATAAAAAGGACACGATCAGTCCCATTGCCCACAGAAAATTCTTTTGTTCCATAAAATCTCCTTAACTAAATTAAAACGAAATCGGGTCGTAACCGCCAGGATGCCAAGGATGGCATTTTAGCAGGCGCCGCACGCCAAACCACAAGCCTTTCAATAATCCTTTCATTTTAAGCGCGTCCATCCAATAGACAGAGCAGGTTGGAATAAACCGGCATCGATGAGGAAGGCCTGATGTCAGGACTTGGTAGAGTCGGATGAGGAGTCGAGGGATGAGAGTGGTAGCTTCGCGAGTGTCCATAGCTTGAGCACCAGAGATTCGATCGTCTTGAAGGCCGGTTTGGTTATAGAGGAGCGGGCACCAAAGACCATGTCAACGCCGAGTGGCAGTTTTTCCTTATTAAGTCTGAATGCTTCGCGGATGAGACGCTTGATTCGGTTCCTGGCGACGGCGTTCCCATACGCCTTTGGAATCGCCAAACCGAGTCTTGGTTTCTTTGAAGCTATCAAGCTGCTATTTTGGTAGACCCACAGCGTGAGTCCTGAAGCACTGTAGCGTTTTCCCTCTTTGAACACCCGTCTGAAATCGGCTTTCAGGTGCAAGCGTTCGTTCCAACGAAACCGCAATGACGGTTTGATTACGGAATGAGCTTCCAGCGGCCTTTGGCTCGGCGGCTTTTCAGCACGCGACGGCCCCCTGGGGTTTTCATTTTGGCTCGAAATCCAATTGTTTTAGCGCGACGGCGTACGTTTGGCTGAAATGTTCGTTTTGGCACCTTCAACTCCTTCTATTTTTAATGTGCGGAATTATACTACATCGTACCTCCTGAGCGGTGGACGCAACAGTCGGAGAAAAAGTACTATTTTTGAGTCGCCAGCCGCGCCCAAGGAGGCCTTATGAAGAAGAAAATGAAGGCGAAACCGAAAGCCAAAGCAAAATCGGCTAAAAAGCTAAAAAAGAAGGCTGCTCCAGCCAAACGGGCGAAGGCTTCCGTAAAGAAAAAGAAGGCGGTAAAGGTCGCGAAAAAGAAGGTTAAAGCGGCCAAGCCGGTGGAGAATGCGAAAGGCGTTCCTCGGCCCACGATTATTGCACCGCTTAATGGAGTCCTCTTAGGATTTGTAGAGGATTACTTCGCCAAAGTGGGCGTGATTGCCCTCACCTTGAAAGCGCCGGTTTCAATCGGACAAAAGATTCAAGTGTTAGGATATACCACTCATTTGGACCAGGTGCTGGATTCGATGCAGATCGATCATACGGTTGTTGCGCAAGCCGGCGAAAAGGCTGGAGTCGGTATCAAAGTTAACGGTCGTGCTCGCCGCGGGGACCATGTGTATCTACTAAGATAGTCGGCGTGCGGTTTCGCCATTACTTCTCTCTCATCGCCATCCTAAGTGGTGTTTGTCTTCCATACCGGGAGGCGCTCGCTCAAGCAAAGCCCTTAGAAGGCAAAGTTTTAGTTTTGGATCCGGGGCATGCGGTAAAAAATGATGCCGGTAAAATCATTAATCCCGGTGCGCAGGCGAAACGCGGGGCGTTGGAACGCGATGTCGCTCTTAATGTGGCCGAAACGCTCGCACCTCTATTAGAAGCGCAAGGCGCCAAGGTCTATGTGACGCGCACCAAAAATAATCCGTGGCGTTACGGCTACTCGTCCCAGGCGGACAACCGGGGTCGCGCGATCATGGCGAACATGGTCCGGGCTGACGCCTACATTCGGATTCATTGCGATTGGAATCGCGATCGCCGCTTCAAGGGACATACGACGTATTTTTATCGCTGGGGCAGTCGGCCGCTGGCGGAATCGATTCATCAAGCTCTCGTCGGGGCATTGCCCGGTCATCGCGACAACGGAGTGAAGCGTCGCAGTTTTGTCAGTGTATCGGCGCATATGCCGGCGGTCTTAGTGGAGCTGGGTGTTCTGACGAACAAAGCGGAAGGAAAGGAATTGGCTCAGGATGATCATCAGGCGCATTTGGCGCTTGCGATCGCCGAGGGTATCACAAATTATTTCAAATGACGTATCTCTACCCTAAATCTTACGGCGTCATTGTCGTCGGAGCCGGTCATGCCGGCTGCGAGGCGGCGCTGGCGTCTGCGCGTATGGGCATTCCTACGCTACTCCTCACCATGAACTTGGACAGTGTGGGGCAGATGTCCTGCAATCCATCGATCGGCGGCTTGGCGAAAGGCCAGATCGTTCGCGAGGTGGATGCGCTCGGAGGCGAGATGGCCAAGAATACGGACCGCTCAGGCCTGCAATTTCGAATGCTCAACGCCGCACGCGGTCCCGCGGTGCAATCTCCTCGAGCGCAATGCGATAAAAAGCTGTACCAATTTTCGATGAAGCATGTGATTGAGCGCCAATCGCATCTCGATTTAAAGCAAGGTGAGACTGTCCGTGTTTTGACGGAGCATGGAAAAGTCACCGGTGTTGAAATGAAAAGTGGTACCGCGTATGCGTCTCAAACAGTGATTCTCACCACGGGCACGTTTTTGCGCGGGCTCATGCATGTGGGGCTGACGCAAAATGTGGGCGGTCGCGCGGGAGAGCATTCGGCGCAGCATTTGTCTGATCCTTTGCGTGAGTTGGGATTTGAAATGGGCCGCTTAAAGACGGGGACGCCTCCGCGCATCAATGCCCAAACCATTGATTTCTCCGTTTGTGAAAAACAGCCGGGTGATGAACCCCCGATTCCTTTTTCCCATTTCACGGAATCCATTACGCAGCCGCAGCTGCCCTGCTGGATTACCTACACGAACGAAGAGACGCATCGCATTATTCGTAACAACCTTGATCGTTCGCCGCTTTATTCGGGTGTCATCAAGTCCAAAGGGCCGCGTTACTGTCCGTCCATCGAAGACAAAGTCGTTAAGTTTCCAGAGAAAACCCGACACCATATTTTTCTTGAGCCTGAAGGGTATCACACGGAAGAGTTTTACGTGAACGGGATTTCAACGAGCCTTCCGGAAGACGTCCAAATCCAAATCGTGCATTCCATTCCTGGCCTGGAAAAAGCCGAGGTTATGCGCCCGGGCTACGCCGTCGAGTATGACTATTGTCCACCTACGCAGCTCAAGCCGACTCTCGAAACCAAGCGCGTCGAAAATCTTTATTTTGCCGGACAGATCAACGGAACGACGGGATATGAAGAAGCCGCCGGCCAAGGACTTATGGCGG
Organism: Elusimicrobiota bacterium; assembly: GCA_043779245.1. Taxonomy (GTDB): domain Bacteria; phylum Elusimicrobiota; class Elusimicrobia; order 2-01-FULL-59-12; family 2-01-FULL-59-12; genus JANLWZ01. The sequence continues at coordinate 4,209 of JAYWEN010000118.1, forward strand.
GAATTAATGCCGCGCTCAAGGTGAAAAATGAAGAGCCTTTGGTTCTGAAGCGCGATGAAGCCTACATTGGGGTCTTGATCGACGATCTCGTGACCAAGGGAATTGACGAACCCTATCGGATGTTCACCTCGCGGTCTGAATATCGTTTGCATCTGCGTACCGACAATGCGGACTTACGCCTTCTGCATCACGGACGCCGGATTGGATTGATCGGAGACGACGCGTTTACAGCATTTGAAAAATATCAAGTTCTCGTCGACAAAAACTTGAAACATTTGGAATCCACCCGTGACGCCGGCACAGAGAACAGTTTGGCGAAACGGTTGCGACAGGGCGAGAGTTTGCCTCTGGAATGGATGAATTCTGAAGTGCCGGGTATTCATCTTTTTCCTTGGACGTTTGAGAAGGTCCGGCAGCAGGTGCAAATTCAGATCAAGTATGACGGCTACCTCAAGCGCCAGCAGTCGGACATCAACCGTTTTACTCGCATGGAGCGTCGTCAGATCCCCGCGGCGTTTAATATTGACGAGATCAAAGGGCTCTTGACCGAGACGCGTCAAAAGTTAAAAGCCATTCGACCGACATCGGTGGGGCAAGCGAGCCGCATTCCAGGAGTGACTCCGGCGGATATTAGTCTTTTAATGGTGTACTTGGAACGACAAAAATCGCCGCTGTGACTCCGCGCCCTCCGTCTGCCAAAATTCCTGAGAAGCTCGTTCCTTTGCGCCGCGACATTGATTTCTTAGCGCGATTGCTGGGCGATGTCATCCGCGAGCATGCCGGCGAGGATGTTTACGAAGCGGTGGAGCATGCCCGCGCGACCACAATTCAGCTGCGTCACAAATTTGACCCCGAGGTCGAAAAGAAGTTCCTCCAGTGGATTCGCACGCTTGAACTGCCGAAAGCCACTGAGATTATTCGTGCCTTCACCCTTTATTTTCAATTGGTGAACTTAGCCGAAGAAATACATCGTATCCGGCGCAAACGGTATTACGAGAATCTTCCTGACCATGCCCCTCAGAAAGGCTCTGTCGAAGAAATTGCGCTGAAGCTCAGTGCGCGCGGAATCACACCGCCCGAGATTCAAAAGTTTATTAACCGACTTTCTGTCGAGATTGTTTTAACCGCACACCCGACCGAAGCCCAGCGCCAAACCATATTGACCAAACTCTTGCGCGTGGCGCTCCTTTTAGTCGACCACGAACGCGCCAAGCTGACGCCACCCGAAGAGCAGGTTTTCGTGCAGCAAGTTCGAAGCGAGATTGATTCTCTTTGGCAAACGGATGAAATTCGTAGACGGAGAATGAGTCCTGCAGACGAAGCGGAAAATGGCATGTTCTATCTTGACCATGTGTTCTTCGATCGCATCCCTCGTACCCTTGAAAAGCTGGAGCGGCATTTAAATGAATTTTATGGTCGCCCGATTTCTGTCCCCGATGTGCTTCGGGTGGGATCGTGGATGGGCGGAGACCGAGACGCCAATCCGTTTGTGACTCATGAGATTACCCGACATGTGGCGGAGCGGGCAAAGCGCCTGGCACTGCAAAAATATTTTGAAGCGATTGACAATTTGGTCGGACGATGCAGCTTATCAGCAGAGCTTGCTCCTCCGACTCCAGAGCTGATGGCGTCGCTGAAGAATGATGCCAAACGTTTTCCAAGGCATGCGCGCGCAATGGAAGGACGGTTTTTGAACGAACCTTATCGGCAGAAGCTTTCGTTTGTGAAGCACCAGCTGGGGCTGATGCTTGAGGGTCGACGCGGTTACGGGAACGCCCATGCGCTATTAAAGGATGTCGAGTTAGTTGGAAACGCACTCCGTCGTTCAAGGGCTGCGCTCGTCACCGATGTGGATTTCCTTTGCCGACAAATCAAGATCTTTGGTTTTCACCTTGTGTCACTGGACGTGCGAGATAATTCACAGTCCATTCGCGCTGCTTTCGCGGCGAAGACACCGGCGGATCGTACCCCGGAGATCCGCGAGGTTCTGAAAACGATTCGTGCTATCCGCGCCATTCAGGACGAAGTCGATCCGAAGAGTGTGACGGCCTACGTCCTCAGCATGACGCATGGAAAGGAAGACATTCTCGAGCTCTTCGCGCTTTTACAGAAGGAAAAGCTTACAGGTCGCGTAGACGTGGTTCCTCTGTTTGAAACGATTGACGATCTGCGCCGCTGTGCCGATGTCATGGCTGAGCTTTACGCGCATCCTCCGTATAAACGGCACCTAAAACTTCGCGGGAATGTTCAAGAGATCATGGTGGGGTATTCGGACAGCAACAAAGACGGCGGCTATTTCACTTCGGGCTGGGAACTCTATAAGGCGCAAATCAGTCTGACAGAGACAGCGAAGCGCTTCGGGATCAAACAGGTTCTTTTTCATGGACGCGGAGGAGCGATCGGGCGTGGCGGCGGTCCGCTGAACCAGGCGATCCTGTCTCAGCCTCCGCAAACCATACAGGGCCGCATCAAAATCACTGAGCAAGGGGAGATGATCCATAACAAATATGGGAATCCCTATATCGCGGAACGAAACTTGGAACTCATACTTTCGGCGATGATTGAAAGTGAACTCTTGCGCGATCCACTCAAGCTAAATGAGGAGTGGTCGGCCGCGGTCGATGCCTTGTCGGAGCTTTCCTATCGAGCCTACCGGTCTCTGGTTTATGAGGATGCGGATTTTGTGACTTTTTTCAATCAATGCACCCCTATTCACGAGATCCAAGAACTGAACATTGGGTCGCGTCCGTCGCGGCGGGTGGCCGGATCGGCACGCATCGAAGATCTGCGCGCAATCCCCTGGGGATTTTCCTGGACGCAGTCGCGCTACACGCTTCCAGGGTGGTACGGTTTTGGGAGCGCCGTACGCCAATGGGGCGGTGATATCAAATTGCTTCGACAGATGTACCGGCAGTGGCCGTTTTTTAAAGCGCAGGTGGATTTTATGGAGATGAGCGCGCAAAAAGCCGACATGCACATCGCACGGCGCTATGCGGATTTGGTCGAAGACAAAGTAATTCGAGAGCGCATTTATACGCGGATCAGAGAGGAGTACGAGTGGTTGCGTGAAGAAATCTTAATGATCACAAGCGAAAAAGAAACGTTGGAAAGTAATCCCACGCTGCAAAGCTCGATCAAGCTTCGGAACCCCTATGTCGATGCACTTAGTTACTTCCAAATCAGTCTTTTAAAAGAATGGCGTGCGTCCGGGCGAACCCGAGACGATTTGAAGCGTGCCGTGCTTTTATCCATCAATGGAGTCGCCAATGGCATGCGAAATACAGGATAATAATCATTAACCGAAGAATATAAGGAGAACAATATGGCCAAACCGTTAGTCATCGTAATTATGGGCAGCAAGTCAGACTGGGACGTCATGCAGTTTGCGGATTTAACCCTCACACAATTTGGCATCGAGCACGAATGCCGCGTACTTTCTGCGCACCGCACTCCTAAAGAAACCATGGAGTACGTGTCCAAAGCGGAATCCAACGGAACCGAAGTCGTGATTGCGGCCGCTGGCGGAGCCGCTCACTTAGCCGGTGTCGCTGCTGCGCATACGATTCTTCCTGTCCTTGGGGTCCCCATGACGAGCGCATTGAATGGGCTCGACTCGTTACTCTCGACAGTCCAGATGCCTGGCGGAATTCCTGTGGGAACCTTGGCTATCGGTAAAGCGGGCGCGACCAATGCCGCGCTTCTCGCCGCCTCTATCTTGTCTCTGAGTCGCCCGGAGCTGAAAGAAAAGATTCGTAAATTCCGGGACAATCAATCGGCCAAAGTGTTGGGCGAGAAACTTCCATAGCCAGTCCGCTCGGTGGTCAGCATCCGTTCACGCGCGACGTGTTGGTGCGCGTATTTTTCTTCAGCGCCTTTGCCTGGATCCTCTGGCAGCTTTTTCGGATGGCCGAGCCGTTTTTTACGGCCATGTTGGGGGCGACCATGCTTGCCTTAATTTTCCATCCGCTCCACGAGCGCGTACGAACAACGCTTCGCAGTGAAACATGGGCTTCGCTCGTCTCTACGATTTGCGTTCTTTTCTTAGCGGTTCTTCCGCTCGTAGGGCTGGGGTGGTTTTTTATTCGGGAGTCGGGGGAATTGGCGCCCGCGGCTCAACGTTTCTTGGAGGATCTCCGTTCGCATGACTGGCCTACCTTAGAAGCGCACTTGCCTCCCTTACTTCTCTGCGGTGTTCGCACGATTTCAAATATGTTCGATCATATGAATGTCGATCTTCGCCAAGTGCTCCTCGATAACGCTCAATCGATTGGCGGACAAGTGACCGCTTGGGCCTCGAGCGCGCTGCGTCATCTTTTAGTCACGCTCTTGAATGGTTTGATATTGGCGGTTGTGTTGTTTTTTGCGTTTCGCGATGGCGAGCGGCTTTTGAGCTGGGCGCTTTCTCTTGTCCCCATGCAGCCCAAACATAAACAGATTGTGGCCAAGCGCGTGAATGAAACGTTCCGCGCCGTTGTCATCGGATCCTTTTTGACCGCCGCCGCTCAGGGGGCCGTCGCCATGGTGGGCTATCTTGTCGCGGGAGTGCGTCTTCCTGTAGTGTTAGGGATCGCGACAAGCATGGCGTCGATGCTCGGCGCTTCGTTTCTTGTGACCTTACCGGTCTCGATATCGGTTATGCGCGTGAGCACCGGCTGGGGAATTTTTCTTTTAGTTTGGTCCATTGGCGTGGTAGGGCTGATCGACAATTTTCTAAAGCCGATTTTGATTGGCTCGCGTGCTCGCATGCCGTTTATTCTTATTTTCTTCAGTATCGTTGGAGGCATTAAACTCTACGGCCTTCTCGGGTTTATCCTCGGACCGGTGCTCGTGGCCGGATTTCTTTCCTTCGTCAAAATCTACCAAGAAGAATACGACGCCTAAACGTTTTTGGCTTGTGAATCATCCAATCGCCTGCTAGCCTTTTTAGAGCTATGACGCCGTCGATAAAACGAGTTCTCTTGATCATCGCCTACGGTACATGGCTCGTCGCCTTTGGCGCTGGGATCTTAGTTAACGTTCATGAGGTCAAGCGCCTGGATGCTTGCACGAGTCAGACTCAAATGATGACCGAAACCATGTCCCAAGACTCCCGACGTGTGATTGAATCGGTACACGACATTCATGAACGAACCCGAGAAACCACTTTCCTGCAAGGCCTCGTGAGCGTTTTGCCGCAAAGCAAAAGCTTCGTTCGCACCCAGCGCGCGATGGTCGATGAGCTGGACAGCCTGCGCTACAAAGTAGGACGGCGAATCAAAAATGATCTGCACATTCTCGTCGACACTCGAGCCAACAAACTTTACGTCAAGAAAGGCCTTACGCTATTGTGGGACGCAGATTGTTCGGTCGGCAAAGGCGGCATTTTGGTCGATAAGAAAACCGGGCGGCGCTGGGAATTTGTCACGCCGCGCGGACAGTTCGAAATCCGCGAAAAAGTCGAAAAGCCGATTTGGACCAAACCGGACTGGGCCTTTGTCGAATCGGGCGAGAAAGTCCCCCCGCCCGAAGACCCTAGTCGGCACGTGGAAGGAGAACTGGGTGGCTACGTTTTCAATTTGGGTGACGGGTATCTTCTCCATGGAACCAAGAACGAGGCGGTTCTGGGTCATGCCGTGTCCCATGGATGTGTTCGGTTAGGCGCGCAGGATTTGAAGAAGCTTTACGAGACGGTGCCCCGGGGCGCGCGCGTGTACATCTACTGATGAATTGGGAACTGACTCGAAAACGACTGTTCATGCGAGCTCATCCGGGATCGGTCATTGCGGCTGCGCTTGTGACACTTGGGGGATTAAGCGCAACAGCGCGATGGCTTCACGGTGAGCGCGCGATCGAAACGGCCTTCCAAAGGGGTTTGGCCCACACAATTGAACAGGCCGCGTCAGCTCGTGAACATATGAGCTCTCTTCAGACGCTCAAAATGATGGATTTGGAACAGTTAAAAGTGGGGTTG
>JAYWEN010000119.1:0-1770 GCA_043779245.1 Elusimicrobiota bacterium
TCGTTGAAGAGCGATTAGAAAAGGGAAAACTACGGCTTCACGGCTGGTGGTTTGATCTGCATCATGCCGACGTGTATGCCTATGAAGAAGAACAGGACAAATTTGTATTGATTGATGAAGCCGAAGCGCAACGTTTGTTAACCCGCCTTGATCAATAAGGAGTCTCATGGCTGAAGAAACCAGATTTTTTAATGCCGACCGTGCCAAGTCTTACGACGAGCGTATTCCCAAGCACATTCCGGGTTATGACGTGCTTCATGGCATCTCTGAAACCATTCTTGCCTCCGAACTTCCTGAAAAGGCGGCGGTGCTCGTGGCCGGCGTTGGAACTGGCGCAGAGATTCTGACTTGCGCACCGAAACATCCTGGATGGACGTTTATGGGAACTGATCTTTCCGAGCCCATGCTTGAATCCGCTAAGCAAAAATTATCAACCGCGGGGCTCGACAACCGAGTTCAGCTCAAGCTGACGACCGTACGAAATCTTCCCGAAGACGTTCTCTATGACGCCGCCACCGCGCATCTCGTACTGCACTTTGTGGCGGACAACGGATCCAAAGAAGAAATGATGTCCTCGCTCGCGCACCATCTCAAAGCAGGCGCGCCTGTTCTGGTTTCAACGATGTTTGGCGATCCAGAAACGACTCGGCACAAACGAATGGTCGGCTTTACTAAAGCCCATACGCTGGCTAACGGCGTGGAGCCCAAAGAAGTGGAAGAGATTTACAGTCCTGATCGGAAGGATTTGTTTGTGGTGCCTGAAGAACGAATTAAAGCCCTGTTTCGGTATGCCGGGTTTATCGACGTGCAGCGCGTGTATCAGGCGCTAACCATTGGCTGCTGGCTCGCCCGAAACCCCCGTTAGTCGTTAGCGCTTCAGTTCTTTTTGCCAGTCAAGCGGCAGGATGGGAGCTTGATTCTCAAAGGCGCCCCAATCGGATTTAGGCAATAGCACCATCAATTCAAATTCATTGCCGTCGGGATCGGCGCCATAAACAGATTTGGTCGCGCCATGATCACTTTCGCCCGTGTAGCCCCCGGCCTTCCTCAGATCTTCACGCGCTTTCGCCAAGTCTTGAATCGTGGGAAGCTCCCACGCCAAGTGATAGAGTCCCGTCGAACCTTGGGGAGCGGGTTTGGCCCGATCGCCTAAGCCGAGTAAACCCAAATCGTGATGATTGTCTGAACCTTTCGCGCGCAGAAACGCCATCGGTCCTTCTCGCGCAATGATCTCAAACCCGAACAGCGATTGATAAAAAGTTACCGCTCGCTCGAGATCGGACACAAAGAGCACAGCATGATTTAAACGTTTAATAGGAATCATCTTGGAAAGATAACGCGTCTAGACCGTGATTAGTTCCTGTGTGTGATGTGCTAATATTCGAAAGGTATGAAGCGAATATTATTTCTCTGCACGGGAAATTCCTGTCGTAGCCAGATGGCGGAAGCCCTTATGAATCACCTGGGCCGAGGCCAATTTCAAGCCTTTAGCGCGGGGTCGGCCCCGGCAGGGTTCGTGCATCCCATGGCGATCACGGTTCTGCAAAAAGCCAAGATTCCCACCGAAGGCTTGACGTCAAAATCATGGACCCAATACGCCGGCGAGACTTTTGATTTTGTCATTACCGTCTGCGATCGCACCCAAGAAAGCTGCCCGATCTTTCCTGGACAGCCCATCAGTGCTCATTGGGGACTGAAGGATCCGGCGGAGGCAATCGGCACCGAAGAAGAAAAAGAAAAGGTTTTTCGAAGATGTTTTACTGAGATTAA
>JAYWEN010000120.1:0-5876 GCA_043779245.1 Elusimicrobiota bacterium
GCACGCAGTCCCAAAATCGCAAATATGTTCGACGTGAACACGATAAAGGGATCGTTCGACACGGCCAAAACGGCAGGAATTGAATCCAAAGCAAACATAAGGTCGGAGGCCTCTACGACGAGCAGCGTGGCGAAGAGCGGCGTCGCCAGGCGACGTCCAGATTCCTTTATGAAGAAATTGTGTCCATGCTGTTTTGGCGTGATCGGTACAAACTTCTTAACGACCTTTAGAACTTTGTTTTCCCCTGGATCAACAGATTCGTCGTCACTGAAAAGCATCTTGATCGCGGTAAGAACGAGCAGAACTCCGAAAACGTAAAGAATCCAATGGAATCTCGCGACGAGGGAAACCCCCGTAAAAATAAGAATGAAGCGCATCAGAACGGCTCCGAGGATTCCCCATTTTAGAACCCGCGGTTGGTCAGCGGCTGCAATTTTAAAGAACTGAAAAATTATCACGAAGACAAACATGTTGTCGACGCTAAGTGATTCTTCAATCAAATAACCGGTCACAAACTCGAGGGCGCGCTGATGTCCCATGACGGCATAAATGATACCGGAGAAGCTTAGCGCTAGTCCGATCCAAAGCGCTGTCCATCGGGCGGCTTCTTTGAGCGGGATGGCGTGCTCGCGTTCGCGATGGCTTTTCAGGCCAATATCCACGAAGAGAGCGCTCAGAACCATCACGCCGAACGCGATCCATAGACCGAAATGGACGTTCATGCTTTTAATAGACACCCCATTCGCGAAGCACCAGCGTGCAGGACACAAGGCCAGCGGTCTCGGAGCGCAGCAAGGTGGGGCCAAGCCTGACAGGGATTACTTTCTGGCGCTCCGCACGTTCCATTTCTAGAGGATCCCATCCGCCTTCGGGTCCCACGAAGACGGCCACTTGTTTCCCCTTGAAGCCAACGCAGGCATTCTGAATCGAGTGCGAGCTTTCTTTCTCCCAAGGGATAATCGAAAGCCGATCCATAGGTTTTTCTGCAACGGCTGCATCAAAAGATAAAACATCAGAGACCTTCATCACGTCTGTCCGGCCACATTGTTTAGAGGCCGACATCGCGATACGCTTCCAACGTTCGTTCGCCGTCGTGACCGAAGGCTTCACGATCGTTCGTGTGGTTGTGATCGGGACTAACGTGGTCACTCCGATTTCGCAGGCCTTTTCGACCAGCCAGTCCCATTTCGGTCCTTTGAGCAGCGCTTGAAAAAGTATGAGGTCGACCGAAGCCGTGGACGGCCGCTGTTTCTCGGCGACGATCTCCCCTTCGATACGCTCATTGCTGACGAAGGTGATCCGTCCTTGGTAGGACAGATCTTTCCCGTCGAAAAGATCAATAACATCACCGGGTTTTTTACGCAGAACGATCGTTGCGTGATGAGCTTCCGAACCTAAAAGCGTGAATTGTTTTCCTTTAATGTGTTCAGGTAAGACGAAGAATCGGGGCATCTGACAGAGGTTTAGGATCGTCCAAAAATCTTTTTGAGGACGCTTTCGTCGTATTGCGCGGGATCTTCGCCCAACGTCTTGGCGAATTCGCGTAGGATTTCCCGCTGCTTCGAGTTCAAATTCTTGGGAACATCAACAGTTACTTTCACGAATTGATCGCCTTGGCCCCGGCCTTCTAAGTGAGGCATACCGCGATCACGCAAGCGAAAGAGAGCGCCGCTTTGGGTTCCGGGTGGTATCTTCATGGTCACGGGATCTTCCATGGTGTCGACATGGATTTCGCACCCCATAGAAGCTTGGGTAAATGTTAGATGCTTTTCGCCGTACAGATCGTCGCCTTCGCGTGTGAATCGCGGATCTTTCGACACATGAATAACGACGAAGAGATCACCGGGCGATCCTCCTCGGAATCCCGCCTGGCCTGCGCCCGAAATACGGAGGGACGTACCTTCCCGAACGCCGGGTGGAATTTTGATTGTGATGGAAGAGGCTTTTTGAACCGATCCAGCGCCGCGGCAGGTGGCGCAAGGACTCGGAATGATAGTGCCCTCGCCATGGCATGACGGGCAGGTTTGCGACATGACAAAGAAACCCCGCTGACTGCGAACCTGGCCTGCCCCCCCGCACGTTTTGCAGGTCGTCGAGGTCGTGCCGGGTTTGGCTCCCGATCCGCTGCAGGTTTCGCAGCGCTCGGCTTTGGTAAGCTTGATTGTTTTATTGGCGCCTTCGTAGGCCTCGTGCAAACTCACTACGGACTCGATGGCAATATCTTCGCCGCGGCTAGAGTGCGACTGACGGCGTCCGCCACCTTGCGCACCGCCGAAGATATTTCCCAGGATGTCACCCAAATCCACGTCGGCCATGTCGCCGCTGAATCCACCGAAGCCTCCAGGACCCCCGGCGCCCCCAGAGCCTGCTCCGGCACCCCCAGCGGCCCCGCTCACGCCTTCGTGACCGAAGCGATCATAGGCCGCTCGTTTGTTCGGATCCGACAGCATCTCATAGGCTTCGTTAATGGCTTTGAACTGAGACTCGGCATTCTTGTCCCCCGGATTTTTATCCGGATGGAACTTAATCGCCTGTCGGCGATAGGCCGCTTTGATCTCTTCGGAAGACGCCCCTTTAGAAACGCCTAAGAGGTCATAGAAGTCTTGCTTTGCTGCCAATTACTTCTTCCCTTCGTCGACCACTTCCGCATCTACAGCGCCCGCGCTTGAATCCGGGGTCGGTTGACCGCTCGGGCTTTGGGTTCCCCCGTTGGATTCACCGCCGCCCGATCCGCCGGCTCCAGCCCCGGCACCTGCTTGAGCTTTGCTGGCGGCTTCCTTATAGATTGCTTCTGCCAGCTTATGCGATGCTTCACTTAAGGCTGTTTTGGCTTTATTCATCTGTTCAACATTGCCCGACTTAAGCGCGTCTTTGGCTTCATTCAACACGCGATCCAGGGTCAAGCGATCATCGCCAGAGACTTTATCGCCATGGTCTTTGAGCGATTTTTCTGTTCCGTAGATGAGACCATCCAGCTCATTCTTGGCTTCAATTTCTTCTTTGTATTTCTTATCCTCGGCGGCGAACTGCTCGGCCTGCTTGACGAATTTCTCAACGTCTTCTTTGGAGAGTTTGCTAGGAGACGTGATTTTGATCGACTGCTCTTTGGACGTGCCTAGATCTTTCGCTGTCACGTGCAGGATTCCATTGGCGTCCAAGTCGAAAGAGACTTCGATCTGCGGCGTACCGCGCGGGGACGGTGGAATTCCATCCAGCATAAACTTGCCGAGAGACACATTGTCTTTGGCCATAGGGCGTTCGCCTTGCAGCACGTGAATTTCAACCGACGACTGATTGTCTCCGGCTGTCGAGAAGATTTGCGATTTCTTCACGGGGATCGTGGTATTACGATCGATGAGCGGCGTTCGGACGCTGCCCATCGTTTCGATTCCGAGCGTGAGAGGCGTGACATCCAGCAATAGGACGTCTTTGACTTCGCCGGTGAGGACAGCGGCTTGAACGGCGGCGCCTAAGGCGACGCATTCCATGGGATCAATCCCGTGCTCTACTTTCTTGCCAACATAGTCTTCCACGAACTTCTGTACGATCGGCATACGCGTCGGTCCACCGACCAGAATAATCTTCGTGATTTCTGCGACCGATCCCCACGAATGCTTGGGGTTCTTACGCGAATCTTCGATCGCTCGATCGACAGGACCTTTGCAGCGATCAATGATCGGTTTTACAATGCCTTCGAGTTTGGAGCGTGTGAGCTTCTGGGTTAAATGCTTGGGACCCGACGCGTCAGCCGTGATGAACGGGAGGTTGATTTCCGTCTCAAGGGTGGAGGACAGTTCGATTTTTGCTTTTTCCACGGATTCTTTAAGACGCGTCATCGCTAATTTATCTTTGGTGAGATCAATACCGGATTCCTTGCGGAATTCAGTCGCGACGAAATCGATGAGCGCGTTATCCATATCGGTTCCGCCGAGCTGCGTGTCACCCGAGGTGGCCACGACTTCAAATGTCGCGTCTCCGCCCGTGCTCGACATATCCATCAGAGTCACGTCCAACGTACCGCCGCCCAAATCGAATACAAGAATCTTCTGACTTTGGCCGGATTTATCCAGACCATACGCTAAACAAGCCGCGGTGGGCTCATTCACGAGGCGTACGACTTCGAGACCGGCAATGGCCCCCGCATCTTTGGTCGCCTGGCGCTGATTATCATCGAAGTAGGCAGGGACTGTGATCACAGCCTTTTCGACTTTCTCGCCTAAATAGGCTTCGGCGTCTTTTTTTATTTTCTGAAGAATAAACGCCGAGAGCTGCTGAGGCGTGTATTCTTTACCGCCAACCTGGTATTTATGGGACGTACCCATTTTGCGCTTAAAGGCGTACAACGTGCCGTCGGAGTTGGATACCGCTTGGCGCCGCGCCGGTTCACCCACGAGCAACTGACCGTCCTTAGTGATAGCGACGTATGAGGGAAAAGCTTTTCCCCCTAAAGTGGTTCCTTCAGCCGAAGGAATGATGCTGGGCTTACCGCCCTCCATCACCGACGCTGCAGAGTTTGATGTTCCTAAGTCAATTCCAATGATTTTTGCCATGGTACGTCCTCCTTAACCTTGTTCATTTTCGACTTGTTTGGCGACTCCAACGCGGACACGTGCCGGTCGGATGACGCGATCTTGAAAACGGTAACCTTTTTGAATCTCCGCTAAGACATTGCCCACTTGATCACCGTCAACTTCAACTTGCTCCATCACTTCGGCCACATGCGGATCAAGCGGTTTGCCTACGAGTTCTAAAGGGCTGAGACCTTCGGATTTTAAAAAGCTGGAAAAATTTTTGTGCAAAAACTCAAGACCGACAGAGACTTGCTTCACGTCTGTAGCGTTCTGCGCCTGGGCCATCGCTTGCTCAAACACATCCACCAACGATAAGAGCGGCATAAGCACATCTTGCTTGCCCCAATGACGCGCCTCGATTTTTTCCTTTTCAACGCGCTTGCGATAATTATCGAACTCCGCTCGTAACCTGAGCAACTGATCAAAATACTCCGCTGCTTTAGCCTTTTGATCTTCTACTGATTGCTGCAAAATAGAAAGTTCTGCGACTTTTTCGTCCACTTCGTCACTCATAGGAAACCATCTTCTCCAGCATCTGATTCACAATCTTCGTCACACCTTCCACGAGCGCGATCATGCGCCCATATTCCATGCGGCGGGGTCCGAGAATTCCTAGGACGCCAATCGTGTGATCGTTCAGTTTGTACGTGTTTGAAACAAGGGACACGCCGCGAAGTTCCGGCCGCGAATTTTCCGCGCCAATTTTAACCGAAAGTCCTTCTTTCTTCATCGTTCTCTCAAGAACTGACGTCAGCAGATTTTTTTGCTCGATGACTTTGAGCAGTCCCGTCAACTCGCTGAAATCGCCAAGCTCGGAAAACGAGAAAATGTTTTCGCGTCCTTCCACATACAACTCGCCTTCCGTCGTCTTTAGATCAAATGCGTCTCGGGTCAGCTCGCGGGCTATCGAAAACTCTTCTACCTGTTCTTGCTCGGCCACTTCAATGTGATGAAGCACTTGAGTTCTCACTTCGGAGAGCGGCAAGCCGCGGAGTTTGCCGTTGAGCATCTCGGAAATGCGCGTCAGTCTTTCAGCCGGGATCGGGCGGCTTAACTGGATCATCTTGTGGCGAATTAAACCGGTCTGCGACACGACAATCACCAATATCTGGCTATTGCTGAGCGAAACAAGCTGCAGTCGGCGTAGAAGACTCTTGTCAAGCCTCGGAGAGAGCACTACACCTGTGTAGTTCGATAAAGAAGAAAGCATTCGCGACGTCGAGATCATGACGTCTTCGAGTTCTTTGGCACGCGCCGCGTATTCTTTACGGATACGCTCTTCCTCACCGGCCGCGAGGCTTTGAA
>JAYWEN010000121.1:0-9438 GCA_043779245.1 Elusimicrobiota bacterium
TGGCTTGAATCGACATCATCGCCCAGCAGAGTCGCGCTTCGAGCTTGCGGTCCCAATGCACGTGGCTTCCGAGGCCAACGGGACAGCCCGTGATCATCACCGTGAAAATTCCGCCGAGCGTGTCGCCCGCGCCTTTGGCTTTGTCGATCAGCTCTATCATGGCTTTCTCAGCCTCTACATCAGGGCAACGGACCTGGGAGGCTTCGGTTTTGGAAACGAGTTCATCGATGTCCAAGGGAATATTTTTGGCTTTGACGCTTCCCACTTCGCGTACGAAGGACACGATGCGGATCCCGAAGGCTTCAAGCATCTTGCGGCACACGGCACCGACGGCAACGCGCGACGCGGTCTCACGAGCCGAGGCGCGATCGAGGATATCCTGTGCATCTTTGCGATCGTATTTGAGCATCCCGACGAGATCAGCGTGACCCGGTCGAGGCTTGATGACGCGTTTGGATTCGTCGCGATCTTTCGGATCGACTGACAAAAGTTTTTCCCACTTGGCCCAGTCTTTGTTGAAGATGCTCATCGCGATAGGAGAGCCGATTGTTTCGCCCCAGCGAATACCGCTCGTGACTTGAACCTGATCGGTTTCAATCGCCATGCGCGCACCGCGACCGTAGCCTTTCTGACGACGGGCTAACTCTTTATTGATGTCTTCTTCGGTGACGGACACGCCAGCAGGCATTCCTTCCAGAATCGCTGTGAGGGAGCGGCCGTGGGATTCCCCCGCGGTTAAATATCTAAGTTCACTCATTTCAGAAACTTCAGGGCATGCTCGACCGCAGTCTTCATGACGCGGAACGGAGCTCGCTTCCCCGTGAAAATTTCGAACGAACGAGCGCCTTGGGAGACGAGCATCCCTAAGCCGTCGAGATTTTTGAGGCCGCGACGACGCGCCATTTTCAAAAGGGCCGTTTCGCGATAGACGACGTCGTAGACGAAGAGCTTATGATGCAGAGCGTTTGGGTTTAAGGTGAGCCGATCGCTCGCCTTCAAACCAACGGACGTCGCGTTGACCAGAAGATCGGATTCACGAATCAACCAGTAAAGCGCACGGGACTCATCGAGTGAAACGGGCAAGGTTTCGCGATCAAAATTACGCTGAACCCGTTTGGCCAAAATTTCTGCACGATTTTTGTCCCGATTCGCGATCACGAGACGCCGGACACCCGCGCTCGCCAGAGCAACTGCGATGGCACTCGCCGCGCCGCCGGCTCCGAGCACCACAACTTTTTTTCCGGCAGGATCAAAGTGTCCGTCTTTGCGCAGCGAGAGCAGAAACCCGGAACCGTCGGTGTTGTAGCCATGCAGCTTTCCATTGCGCTGCACGATCGTATTGACCGCGCCGACTTGCTTCGCCGAGGCGTCGAGTTCGTCTAAAAATTCGATTACGCCCCCTTTGTGAGGCACCGTGACATTGACACCTGTCACGTTTAGCGCGCGCAGGGCCATCGTCGCCTTACCGAGATCCTCCGGCTTCACGTTAAACGGAACGTAAGCCGCTTGGATGCCTAGCGCTTCAAACGCCGCATTGTGCATGATCGGAGACAAGGAATGTTCCACCGGGTGGCCCATAATGCCAAAGATCTGAGTGTTTCCGAATACTTTCATTCTGTTCCTCCTACGCTAAGATCCACCGACTGAAACTCCGCTGATCCATAGCGTCGGGGATCCGAGCGACCCTGAAAAAATGAGATCGTTGCCAACCGCCTCTACGTTTTTAAGAAGCTCTAAAAGATTCCCGGCGATCGTCACGCCACGCACGCCATGAGTTCGCCGACCTTTTTCGATACGCTCGCCCATAATCCCTAAAGAGTAATCCCCCGAAACCGTATCGACTGTGTGCAGCCCCATTACATTATGCACGTATAAACCCGATTCGATTCCACTCATCAAGGCATCCGGTGATTGCTCTCCCGCCTTGATGAAAAAATTGGTGGTTTCTGGTTCGGGCAGCCCACGATAGGACGCGCGCCCAGCATTACCCGTCGATTTCTTTTTAGCTTTGCGCGCCGAGGTGCTGTCGTATAAAAACCCTTCAAGCACTCCGCCGCGAAGAAGAACCGTCGTTTGCGTGGGAAGCCCTTCGGCATCGCTGGCCGAGGTGCCGAGACCGCGCTTTAACCGGCCGTCATCGACGATCGTTAACGATGTCGATCCAATTTTTTCTCCCACCAACTTGGCTAGAAACGATTTGCCTTTCAGAACCTGATCGGCCCGCAGCGCATGCGCCAGAAGTTCGAGCATCTCGGCAGCCACAAACGGATCAAAGACCAAATCGTACCGCCCGGAAGGAACCTGCTTGCCACCGAGAAGCGCTAGAGTGTTTTCGACCGCCTTGTTAATGACCCACTCTTTATTTAAATCTGAAAAATGACGCACCGCCTGAAAACCGTAGCCGACCTGCGTCTCATGGCCTTCGAGCGCCACGCAGGCCAGGCTGAGGCTTGCAGTGGTGCCTGTGGTCGAAGCTGAAAGCCCAAGGTTATTGATGACCGCTGATTCGTAGCGCCCTTCTCGATAGCTCGCCCGTAGGACTTTGGTGAGCCGTTTATCGCGCTTCTTAATTTCTTTTTCGATTGACTCCAAAAAGCTGGCGCGCTCTTCGAAACCTCCGCCTGTTAAGACGGGGTCGACCAGTTCCAGTTCGTCTTCAGACTCCAAAGCAACCGGCTTTGGCAATTCCAGAAATGGATCCACGGCTGTCTCTCGGGCGGAGGCCACCGCCGATTCGGCCAAATCGTCAATCGCTTTGGCATCGGAGCTGTTTGAAGAGCTAAAGCCAAGCTTTCCACTATTGATCACGCGAAGACCTATCCCTTGCCCCTTAGAGATCGCTAGGTTTTCCGGCTGGCCCTCGCTCCATTCTTCGACCCGGCTGTCTGAACTTACGAGAAAAACTTCCGATTGGGCAGAGGGTAAACGTTTTTGAACCGCGGCCATAACCTGACTGCCTAAGGTGAGAAGATTCATGGGTGCCGAGTAATGTAGCCGAGACCAAGGAGGATAAATCCAAGAACCACAAGCGCGCTGCCGATACGTTTTCCCTTTAGAAGAACCTGCGAATCGCGGAAGAAGATATCGCGCATCACGGCATTGAACCGCAGGATAGCTTTGGGGTCACACAGGTATCCGGCCCCGATCACCACCAGCAAAAAACCCAACGAAACGCGAAGCAAGAACACGTCGAGAAATCTATCAAAATCAGTCGGAGGAGTCAAACGGTGGGCTGTGTTATAATCTACGAGTGAAATTAACGGCGAGGCATAAAGAACGATTCAAAAAAATCCGCCGAATCTTCAAAGGCAACGTCCTGGATATGCGGATGGACGACATTTACCTACCTGACCGGCGCGTCCGAACCCGGGAATATATCGTCCATCCTGGGGCCGTAGGAATTTTAGCCTTTGAATCGCCCCACAAAATACTTTTAGTGAAGCAATACCGTTACCCTGTGCGCGAGTTCACTTTAGAGATCGCGGCCGGAAAGCTCTCCAAAGGAGAAGATCCATTAGCCTGTGCCAGGCGGGAACTCGAAGAGGAAACAGGATTTGTGGCCAAGAAGCTTACCAAGCTTCTCTCCTATTGGCCAACCGCCGCTTTTTCACAAGAAGTGATTCATCTCTACGTGGCCGAAGGCCTGCGTGCGACGAAAATGAACCCCGACGATGATGAACTCATTGAGCTCGTGAAAGTGTCTCCGAAACAACTGGAAAAAATGATTTGGCAGGGAAAAATCCGCGATTCGAAAACGCTTATTGCGTATCTCGCCTGGCGCGCTCTCTAGCTCCTACAAAACTCGTCCAACGCCTCCGCCAGCTTCACGGACGCTATCGCACTTTGCTTTTTGAGTTTCATGGCGAGCGGCCACACGGTGGGATTCAGCAAACGCAGAGCCATCTTCCAAGGGGAAAACGTTCCTGACTTTCCGAACAAAGGCGTTAAGTCATCGGCGAACGCATCGCTGACGACGCGCAGCACGTAAATCGGAACACCACGCCTTGTTCCCTCTTCAATCACCGCTTGAGTTTCCATATCGACCGCAACGGCGTTGGCCCGCTCGGTCAGTTGACGGCGATCGTCCGACGTGAGGGCCGGCTTATCAACAGAGATCATCCGGTGAGTTACAAGATCACCCACCTTTAAGTTTGGGACAAGCGCTCCACAAAAGCCTGCCGACACCAACGTTTTGGCCCCAGATCGAACGAGAAGCCCCGCGGCGCGAACGGCTAACGCATTTCCAACGCCCGAAACGCAAAGGAGTACCCGGTGATCGTGGATGGTCGATTCGAATAATGAAGGTCCAAGTCTTTTGAATGCGAAACGGCGAAAAATTTCAGCAGTTTCCCATCGGGTCGGGATTACCAGGCCGAGAGGGCTATCGGACATATCCATTCCCTCGGAACCACGTTACCGCTTTCCGGATGGCGTCTTCCACGGGCGTTTGCGGCAATCCCAACTCGCGCACCGCTTTGGACGCATCGTAATACATGGGCGCATGCGCCATACGTACGCCATCAAGAGGAATCGCAGGCTCACGGCGAGTCATCAAAGAAAGCCCTGTGCTGATGGCACCGGCAAGATAGGCGATCGCATAAGGAATTTGGATCTTAGGCGCCGGCTTTCCCGCGATGCGCGCGACCGTTTCTAAGAATTCTTTGAGCGTGATATTTTTATTCCCTAAGATGTAGCGCTCACCGACTCTCCCTTTTTGAAACGCCAGCCAATGGCCTGTCGCCACGTCTTCCACATCTACAAAATTCATGCCCGTATCGATGTAAGCCGGCATCTTTCCATTCAAGAAATCGACGATCATTTTTCCCGTAGGCGTGGGCTTGATGTCATTAGAACCGATAGGGGCGGCGGGGTTTACGATTACGATGGGGAGGCCCCTCGCGGCAAACTCGCGGGCCAGCTGATCCGATTTAAACTTTGATTTTTTATAAGGACCGACGAGTTGATCCAGTGTGGGATCCATAGTTTCATCCCCAGACAAGCCCTCACCCACGCTTCGCTTGCCCTCTCCCTTAAGGGAGAGGGTTTGGGGTGAGGGTCGCCCTATCGCCGCGACGCTCGAGGTGTAAACAATTTTTTTCATGCCAGCTTTTTGTGCGGCTAGAAATAATTGTCGGGTGCCCTCCACATTGACGCGGTCCATCGCTTCGGGATCTCTCGTCCAGAGCCGATAATCCGCCGCCACGTGAAAAAGGCTGTCACAATCGCGCAGAGCGAGCTCTAGGGAGGCAGGATCGAGCAAATCCCCGAACACATATTCGACGGCCAGGCCATCGAGATTGGAACGTTTAGAGGTCGTCCGAAGCAGGCAGCGAACAGGAACCTTTTCCAGAAGTAATTTCCGAACGACATGGCTCCCAATAAAACCGGTTCCCCCGGTGACTAAGGCGGTCATCCAACGATTTTAGACTATTTCAGGAAGAGGCGAAGGGCCCTGGCGATGCGGATGGCCAGAGATTTGGCGGCCATGCGGGCGCGCATTCGAAACCCGCGTCGTCTGTCGAAGAAGTCGCTGGAACATGCCGAGGGCGAGGAGCGGGAAGTAATGGCGGTAATAGGTGTATTCCAAATAAAAGACTTTAGGGAAGCCGGTTCCGGTGAATTCTGTCTCATCCCACGTTCCGTCGGGACGTTGGGTGCTCAAAAGATAACGAATTCCTCTTTCCACGGCGGGATCATCGATCATGCCGCATGACAAAAAAGACATCAATGCCCATGCCGTTTGGCTCGGCGTGCTTGGCCCTTTACCTTTTTGCGCCGGATCGTCATAAGTGTCGCAGCGTTCGCCCCAGCCCCCGTCAAGCAATTGAATGCTGCGCAGCCAGGAGAGCGCGTTTTGAATATAGGCCTCTGAGGGACTTTCGCCAATGCAGGTGAGGCCGCGTATGGCTTGCCAGGTTCCATAAATGTAATTGACGCCCCAGCGTCCGTACCAAGAGCCATCGGGTTCTTGCTCCTGCTTGAGAAAATTGATTGCGGCTTGAATACTTGGGTAGCTCTTGTCATAACCGACGAGCCCCAACGCTTCCATCACGCGGGCCGTCACGTCACTCGTTGGCGGATCGATCATGGCATTGTGATCGGCAAAGGGGATGTAATTAAAGATCGCCTTGGTGTTGTCGACGTCAAACGCGGCCCAGCCGCCGTTCGAGCTTTGCATGGACATGAGCCAATTGAGACCGCGCAAAAACGCTTTCTCTCGAGCCTGTCCGAGCGGGCCTTCAAGCTTCACCCGTCGCAGCGCCAAGAGAACCATCGCGGTGTCATCAATGTCCGGATACCAGGCGTTTTCAAATTCAAAAGCCCAACCGCCCACAGGTCCGGTGGTATTTTTCACGCGCCAGTCGCCCGCGATTTTAATTTCTCGGTCTAATATCCAGCGCGTTGCACGAACGAGCGCATGGTGATCGCTGCGCATGCCGGACTCCGAAAGCGCGAGCATCGAGATCGCGGTATCCCAGATAGGCGACACGCACGGCTGAATCTCAAGCCCTTGGTCGCCGCGGTCGATATAAAACTTTTCGAGTTCTTTTAAATTCTTTTGGAGAACGGGATGATGATCGGAATATCCCAATGATTTGAGCGCCAGGATACTGTTGAGCATCGCTGGAAAAATCGCCGCCAACCCTTCGGAATGCTCATTGTGTTCCATCATCCACTTCTCGGCCTTCTTTAATGCCCAGCTGCGAAGAAAATAGGGACCCTGGTTTTCAAAATCTTTCATGAAATCATCGACTTCCACGAAAAACCGGCGCCACGAGAGAAAGCCTTCGCCCGGTAATCGCCCCGCAACACCCACAGGGACCCACGCCGGTGTGCCTTCTGGGAATAGCTCATCGATTCGGCCATTGGCCGGCAAATTAATTTTTGGACGCTTCGCCCAGACGATGGAAAGAGGAATGACAATGCCACGAGTCCAAGACGACATCTCAAAAATATTGAAGTAGAACCAATTCGGAAAAAACATCAGCTCAGGAACAATGGATGGCACGCCCGCCCAGCTGTAGAGGCCAAACAAAGCCATATAGAACTTACTGTAAGAATTGGTTTTGTGAATGCCGCCTAATTTGAAAAAACATTCGCGCGCGTGAACCAGAGGCTCTTCATCGGCTTTATGCCCGGCGAGCTTGAGTGACCAATAGGCTTTGAAAGTGGCGGAGATTTCACTCGGGCCATTGCGATAAATGGACCAACCGCCGTCGGCGTTTTGACAAGAGAGAATGTATATCGCGAGGCGTTGGATTTTCTCACGAACAGCCGGACGATCCTGCCATCCCAAAAAAATGTAGAGCATGATCATGTCCGACTCGATCGTCGTGTCGGCACGGAGATCGGCTAGCCAATAGCCGCCTTGAGGATGTTGTTTTTCAAGCAACCATTTTTGCGCTCGGGAGATGCAATGGCGCAGCTGCCACGTGGTCGGTTCATCGTCGGTGTGAACGAGAGGATCGGAGGCCGGAAAGATGCGGTCCCAATGACGGGGTTTCTTAAAGAGCTCCTTGCGCGAGAGGCCGGGGAAGAACTTGGCCGCATTGCGCTCGAGAAGATCTGCGTTTACATAGGAAACGATTTCGGAGACGACTTTTCGAACCATGAACGTTTAACGACGTTTGGCCCAAACGGCGTTTGGACAAACGACGTTTGATGCAAACGCCGTTCGAATCATTACTTTCCTGCTCCGACCGTTTCTCGTTCTTCTTGCGCTTTGTGCGCCGCGGCTTTGGCGGGATTGGGCGCCTGGTTATTCAAAACGGGAAGCGTTCGCACCATGGGGCGCGGGGCAGCCCCTGTGCTCGGCTTAGACATGCCCAGAGTATCCATGAAAGACTTCCACATGTTTTTAAAGTTAGCTGTTGAATCGAGAACAGCAGTCGGCTCATAGCCGCAATGGACCATGCAGTCGGCGCAGCGGGGATCGCGGCCTGTGCCGTATTGATCCCACTCCACCGTTTCCATAAGTTCTTTGAAACTTTTCGCATAACCGTCGGACATGAGGTAGCAAGGTTTCTGCCAACCAAACACGTTGCGAGTCGGGTTTCCCCACGGGGTGCACTGGTAGTCTTTGTCGCCGATTAAAAATTCCATGAAGAAGGACGAGTGATTAAACTGCCAGCTCTTTTGACGTTCTGCGCTCACTTGATCCTCGGAAGGCCGGATGATTTGACGGAAGAGTTCTTTCGTCCTTTCGCGCTGCAGGAAGTGCTCTTGATCGGGCGCTTTCTGGTAAGGATACCCGGGAGAAACCATGATCCCGTCGGTTTTTAAATCATTGGTTAAGTAGTCGAAGAACTCGTGGAATTCCGTTGGATCGACACCTTCAAACACAGTCGTGTTTGTGGTGACGCGGAAGCCCTTGGCTTTGGCGGCTTTGATCGCGCTCGTGGCGATTTTGAAGATTCCCTCGCGGCACACGGACCGATCGTGAGTTTTTTCCAAACCATCCAAATGGATGCTGAAAGTCAAGTACGGAGAGGGCGTGAACTCATGGAGGCGTTTTTCTAAAAGGATCGCATTCGTGCACAAATAGATGAACTTCTTGCGCTTAATGAGCTCCGTCACGATTTCGGGCATCTCGGGATGCATCAAGGGTTCGCCCCCCGGGATGGAGACGACTGGAGCCCCGCATTCTTCGGCGGCTTCGATACATTCGGCTACCGTGAGGCGCTTCTTCAAATCTTCTTCAGGAAATTGGATTTTTCCGCAGCCCGCGCATTCGAGATTGCAGCGGAAAAGCGGTTCAAGCATGAGAACTAAGGGATATTTTTTAACACCCGCTAATTTCTGCTTCATAACGTACGCGCCGACTTTGACGCTTTGTAAAAGTGATAGGCCCATATTCTGTCTCCTATACGACGAAAATAAACCGCAGGCCAATTCATCAGCCGGCGGTTAATCAACTTCCTATATATAATACCCGATCCACCCCTCTCAAGTCAATATTAAGAACGCATCTATAAATAGAATCGTTTTAATCGACAATTAGGTTTAAGACGCCCCCCCAATAGGAGATCTGACCCATAACTCGGTCGTTACCCCATGCGGAGAGGTCTGAGCACGGGTATAGGTCAGCCATGCGGGCGCCCATTGGGAGAGTCTTCCAAAGGTCGAAAGAGCAACCCCATTTCTCGCTTGTCGGAGCGAACGGCGAATGGACATATTTCCCAGATAGGCTGATCCTCCGGCGGCTGCATTTACATACGCCGAATGATTTCTCACGAGGCTTTTCCAATCATTCGGTTGGCTTGAGGGTTGTGAAATCAAAATATGAAACGTATCGCTGAAGTGTTCCACCTTTAACCGTTTCGCA
This sequence comes from Elusimicrobiota bacterium, assembly GCA_043779245.1. Classification (GTDB taxonomy): domain Bacteria; phylum Elusimicrobiota; class Elusimicrobia; order 2-01-FULL-59-12; family 2-01-FULL-59-12; genus JANLWZ01. Next base: position 9,326 of record JAYWEN010000121.1, read on the forward strand.
ATCCCCTTGTTTTGAAAACGGGAATCGACAACTGTTTCTTCAATTTCCGCCTGGGTTTTATAGGGCAGAAGACGCGCAAACGTAGCTTTTTAGACCTGGAGACTGTGTCATAA
>JAYWEN010000122.1:0-9046 GCA_043779245.1 Elusimicrobiota bacterium
GCAGCCCCCACCACATCGTAGAGACTCAATGTGGTATAGGTCTCAAGCTTCTCTTCTCTGATGGCACGAATCTTCGCATAGCAAAGTTCTCCTTTAACCATTCGCACATACCATCCTTCGTGAACTAAATAATCCCGCGTTAAGCGCTCGACCATAAGCTCTAGCATGCTAAGCCATTGCTTGGCACTCCAGGCCCCGACAGGGCTTCGGTATCTAGTCTCAAAATGGCGAATCGCCAATTCGGGGGTATCGGCCAACGTATTTTTAGGAACCATGGACTTAAGATTTTTCAAAACATTTACCCAGGCTTTATCACGAATATTGCGCCGCAATGCTTGCAACTTTATTTCCATGGAAACATTGACCATCACTTTCGTGGATGGCTGGCGCGGAACCGCCTGCAATCGTTCAATCACAATGTCGAGTTCTTCCAAAACTCCGCCAGGAACAGGCGTAAGACTGCCGCTCTGACGCTGAATGTCGAGGGAGGCCCGGCTGAGTTTGAGATGCAACACGCCGTCTGAGTCCGCGAACACATCCGTTGTTTCGGCGATGGAGACAAAACATTGAGACGCCAACATCGCCTTACGTATTCGCTCGGCAATCGCCGAACTCAAAGAGGTAAACCTTGTACTCACACCGACCTGAGCCCCCATTTCGTCGCGCGGCCTTTCGATCGAAAAGAGCTCCCCAAACGTGGAACGCGAGGAAGTAGGCCAGAACTTCCGAAGCACATCGGCGGGACGGCCCATGGCGCGATAGTCAGATCTCACCTCAACAGGAGTATTGTTGGTATGGCGACTGAGAAGCGCTTCGCGGTGAGAGAGGAGTGCGAGATTAAATATGCCATCGCGCAAGGGACGATTTCGATCCACCATCAGGGCTCGAAGCCGGCGAACCATGGAGCCCGGATTCCAATCCGCTCCTTCTCCGGGAGGCACCAATCCAAGAGCACGCCACTCATCATCACTTTTGAGAGTCATCTCAAAAAGCTCAGAAATGGATCTTTGACCCCCATCGGAGAGCCCATCGACCATCCGCTCAAGCGCGTCGGCGAGGGAGGCCTGAGACATCGCCGGGGTCACAACAGGCGCCGGATCCATGCTCGACATGGGGCGATTTAGATAAACGGCAGGATCATGAATTCGGAGGTCCACCATCTCCGCAAGACCCCACACCAACAGATCGCCTAGCTTTATATGGACATTTTCGCGACCCGGCATAGTCGCGACATTATGTTCCCATAAGGCCTCTGGAATATCCTGAAGAGCCGAGAGATAGTCATTGACGGTTTGGAGGAGAAGTTCGTTATCGTTGGCTCGACCGCTTTCCATGTGATAGCCATTCGGTCGAATATGTCTCACGATTTGGATCCCGAGCGTAAAGTTATACAAGGCCACCGAGAGGACATCATTTTCGACCATTTTTCGAAAAGAAATATCCGCGAATTCTAATTGATCCACATCTGAAACGCTCTCCAACATGGCGGCAAGAAATGGAGCCACAATTCCAACACTCTCGTTAAAGCGGGATTTACTGTCCAACCGATTGCGTAAATAATCACCTAACGCAGGGAGCTCTTCTGTCAAAGGCATAGGCCCGCCAGGAGCACGCACTCCGGCATTATTGTCCAAGAGAGGATCGCTATATAAAACTTTTCGGCTATGCCCGGTGGCCCCGGCCACAAGGGCGAGCAAGAACTCAAGTGCTACCCACAATTTTGGAGGATACGCTTCCCCATCAATGACCACGCCCAATGCTTCCTCCCAATTTCGCAAGGCAAATTCTGTGGTCATTCTCGAGAACACCTGTCCCACTTCCTTGGTCGTGCTCGCCGCCTGGCGATCAAGCCCAGGATGCCAAGCCCCAACCGGTTTGACGGCAAAGGCTTGGGATGGGAACCTAACGGAAGATCGAATATCCGGCAAGAGAGCAGAATCTAGGGGTCTTGATACAACCTGATCGATTGAAAAAACAGGAAGGAGCAGCACTATAACGAGGCGCTTGATATTTTTATGCAGGGGCACATGTTAATTTTATTGGGTTTTCCGCTGTAAACATATGCTCCAAAAGGCTAAAAATGGAGCCCAGAAGACCTATCTTTTCTCGGCAACTGAATAGCTCTACGAAGTAGTCCTCTCGGTGTCATCCCCGCGGTCGTAAGCGGGGATCCATGATTTCCGTTTTATTTTCTCTTCTATAAATGGTCTCTATAGATGTGTCCGATTCGGATTCACGACGATGCCCGAACCGCGATCAGCTCAAGAAAGAGCTCGAAGCCAAGGAAGGTCGAATCAAAACCTTGGAGCAGCAAGTCGGTGAACTGCGCGGCTACGTCTTCGGCCGGCACCAAACCTGATCACCCCGGATGGTTCCGCACTAAACCCAAATACATCGATCACACCGAAGAGGTTTCTTTAGACGCTTGTCCGAACTATGGATCAAAGGACTTACCCCTCTGCGCCGAAGTCGAAGAACACACAGGAAGATATCGTCCTCTCAGACCCCGAAGTCACGCTCTATCGCAAGCACGTCTACTGGTGCAAGAACTGAGGCAACAAAGTGCGAGGAAAAGACGATCGGACCCATCGCAAAATCCGGCGCCTCAGTAAACGCTTGTTCAAAGACCGATACGAACTCCTGACATTCTTGGATTTCCCGGACCGGGTCTCCCCGGACAACAACTACGCCGAAAGTTTGATAAGACCTTGTGTCATCTTCCGTAAACTTATGGGAGGGTTTCGCACCAAAACCGGAACCGATAACCATGACGTCCTGATGTCACTCACCCGCACCGCACACATCAACGGCAAAGATCCTTTACCAATGTTTCGGACCATCCTCTGCTCTCTGCCTCAGCATCTTTCCCTCGATTGCTGTCTCAGTCCCTAAAGAACTTCCACAACAAAACATGATGGATCCCGGCTAACAATCCGCCGGGATGACAGCGAAGAGGCAGGGCCCACTTCGTAGGGCTATTCAGTTACTTTTCTCGTTACTCGTAACGAAGCGCTTCGGCGGGAGAAAGGGAGGCGGCGCGGCTGGCGGGGTAGACTCCGGCTAAAAGGCCGATGAAAACAGTGAGTGCGAGACAACTGAGAACGGGGCCCGCAGGAACGACGAGCGGGGTTGATATGTCAAAGAGAACGGGAGCCGCGCTGATGGCCATCGCGCCGGTCACGACAGCGAGCAACCCGCCACTCGCGGAGAGAACGCTCGCCTCGACCAGAAACTGCAAAAGGATATTGATACGCTTAGCGCCCAGCGCTTTTCGGATTCCCACCTCTCGTGTGCGCTCCGTGACAGACGTCACCATCACATTGGCGACGCCAATTCCGCCCACGAGCAAGCTGATGGCGGCAATCCCTAAAAGCCCCCCCAGGATACGATCATTGAACTCTTTGCTTTTTTCAACAAACTGGCCAAGGGAACGGACATAAAACATGTCCTGCCGCTGAGGATCGCCATGCGAGAGCACTTGCTTCACCATCGACACGCCCTGCTTGGAGTTAATGTCGGCCCGAATGCGAACCTCTGCCATCGAGATGTAGTTGGCGTCAGACTTAGCGAGCCAGCCGGAGGGAAGCAAAACATCCACGTCATTTAAGCTGGTGCGGTGGCTTGTCTCAGCGTCCCAATTGATGACGCCAATGATTTTAATGGGAGTTCCCTGCATATCGAGTGTCGCGCCGATGCATTCTTCAATCGGAAAAAGTTCTCGCGACATCGCCCCCGTCAAAAGACAGACGGGCCCCCGCTTAGCAATTTCATCCTTTAAAAAATTGCGGCCGCGAATCATAGGGATTCGATACAAGGAAAGAAAGCGCTCATCGACGCCGACCAAATGCACGTGGGCCGTCGACGCCGGCGTTCGCACATCCATTTCCCCTGTAAGACGAGGCTGAACAGAGAGAATGCCCGTCAGTTCTTGCAGGCGCGTCATATCATCGCGAGTGATCACGCCGATTCGGCGAGAGATCCTGTCATAGCCCGGCTGAATAAAGACGACATTGGCACCACTGGTATGATAAAGCCCTTCAATCTGACGCAACATCCCTTCGCGAATCGAGAGAATCACCACCAACGCCATCACGCCAATATAAATCCCCAAAAGAGATAAAAATGAACGCACCGGCTTGGAACGCATCATGAGGACCGACACCATAAAATAATCCAGGATCATATCGCTAGACGAATCTCCCGTCGCTCATTTTCATAATCTTCTGAGCTTTGCGTCCGACCTGCTCATCATGCGTCACCAACACGATCGTAGAGCCACGCTGATGCAAGTCGGTCATCAGACTCAAGATTTGCACGCCCGTCTTTGAATCCAAAGCACCCGTAGGTTCGTCGGCCAACAAGAGGGCCGGCTCATTGGCGAGCGAGCGGGCAATGGCCACACGCTGACGTTCGCCGCCGGAAAGGGTGGTGGGGTAGGCATTCACGCGATGAGATAAATTCATCTGCTCAAGAAGTTCTTGGCTTCGATGGGTTTTATCACTCCGGTGCGTGTAGGACATAGGAAGTTCAACATTTTCCCGCGCCGTTAAGTATGGAAGAAGATTAAAGGACTGAAAAATAAAGCCAATCGTTTTGGCGCGCAGGCTGGCCATCTCGTCATCCATGAGTTTGGAAACGTCTTTGCCCCCCACGAGAAGCGCGCCCGCGCTCGGCACATCCAAAAGGCCAATCAGATTAAGAAGGGTGGACTTCCCAGACCCCGAGGCCCCCATGATCGCCACGAAGTCTCCCTCGTTGAGCGTCATCGACACTCCTTTGAGAATCTCGATCCGAGCCTCGCCTTCCCCCACCCATTTATGCACGTTCTCAAGGCGAAGAATTTCGGCCATGACTTATTTGCTTCCGGAGAACAAGGTGGGCACCCGAACGACGTTGGCTTTAGAGTCTTTTGATCCTTTGGGATCTTTGGAGTCTGGCTTTTTTGAAATCTTCGCACGGTTCAGAAGCGCATTGGTACGGGATTGATTCGCAGGCTTGGTCCCAGGCGCCGCCTTGACCACCTTCATGCCGTCGGCAAAGTCGGGCTCGGCAGTCACGCAAATGGTTTGCCCTTCAGACAACCCTTTGGTAATTTCCACTTGATCCGGGTTGGAGCGCCCAAGTTCCACATCCACCAAACGCAACCGGCTTAACCCATTGATGACCCACACCCGAGGATTTCCATCCGTATTGGCGACCGCCGTAAGAGGCACGGAAATCACCGGCGTTGTCCAGCCCGTTAAAATTTTAGCCTCCGCGGATAACTTGGGACGGAATGTATAACCAGGACTATTATTAAGGCGAAGCACCACCGGAACCTGAGGAAGGGCGCTGCCATCTGGAACGGACCCCACTTCCCGCACCACTCCACTGAACATCTTCTCGGGATAAATCTGCAGGGAAATGCGGGCCACTTGATTTTCCCTCACCTGCTTGATATCCAACTCGTCCACTCGCGCTTTAACGGTATATTCTGAAACATCCGCCACCGTGACTATTTCTTTACCCGCGGAGACGATCTTGTCGTCACCAATCCAGTCCTTCACCACCGTTCCGTTAATGGGGGATTTCACCGTGCTGCTGTTCCAGAGCTTTTGCTGTTCCGCGTAGGTCCCCTCGGCGGCCGCGAGCGATTGCTGAGCTTTGACGAGAATGCGAGACGCGTCATCCACAGACGCGTGAGCCACTGCACCCTTTTTAAAAAGCTGCTTCTGCAAAATAAGTTCTTTCTTAGCCTTATCAAGATCGGCTCGCGCATTTAAGAGCGCGTCGTGTTTGCTCTGATTATCGAGCCTTATTTTTTCACGGCCAATAATCGCCAGCACTTCACCTTGAACAACCTGCTGCCCCTCACGAAAATGCTTCACCATCACCGGCCCTTCAAATTGCATCTTCAGAGTGTTGCTGTCTTTGGCTTCCAAGTTACCCGAACCGCGCACCACCAAGGGCATGCGCTCCACTTTTAAAATCTGTGTCTCAACAGCGGGCGCGTAGCGGCGAGGCATGAAGATCATATTGAGGAGAGTAATGAACACCCAAGCCCCCACGAGCGCCGGCAGGAGATACTCTTTCTTTATCGTGATCGGCCTCGTCACCGCACCGTCTCCACATTCGCGCCGACCACTTGCGAAAGTTGATCTTTGAGGCTGTTAAATTGTGTCAGGAGATTTAAGTATTCGTTATCGAGGCTTCGCATATCCGACTCGGCGGAGAACACATCAAGAATTTGCGCCACGCCATTCTGAAAGCGCAGGCGCAGGACATCGACATTGCGCTGAGCCTGTTCACGGGAATTTTGAAATTCCGAAATCTGCTTCTCCACTCGTTTGATATCCCAAAAGGTGTTTTGAATGCTCACACGCGTGCTGCGTTCTGTTTGCGTCAAATTGAGATCAGCGACCTCTTCGGAAATCAGAGCGTTCTTCACGCGATCGTTCGTGACGAAGGAATCGAAAAATAGCCAGTTGGCGTTCAGCCCCAGAGACCAACTGTGCGTCACGGCAGAATAGAGCTCGTTATAACCGTAGGTTGAATTCACGGCCAGAGTGGGTCGTGTTGCTTCCTTGGCCGACTGTGTGTCGAGATGGGCTAACTCTTTGGCTCGCCTGAGCGTGCGTAACTGTGGCCGATGAATCATCGCGTAATCGGTTAAGCGTTCGAGCGATACCTGAAACGGCTGAAAGCGTAGCTTCGTGATCAAATGAAGCGGTTGATCCAAGGGAAAGAAAATAAAATCTTTGGCCGAGAGAATCGCTTTTTCGCGTTGCGTGATGGCATTTTCGAGCGAGCGCTGATCCACTTGGAGATTCAATTTAGCACGCATCGCATCCACCGGCGCGGACTTACCGGCATCCACGAGCGCTTGAGTGATATCTAAGAGCTTTCGCGTCGAGTCGAACTTGCGTTGTTCGACCTTGATGAACTCCTCAGACACCATCACGCTGTAGTAGAGCGAACGCGCCTGAGACCATAACGAAAGCACGGTGGCATCATACGTGTCCTTGGCATTGGCAAAACTCAAATCCGCTCTCTTGCGCGTGCGAAGGGATGGATTCCAGACAAACAAAAATATCGGCTGACTCAAAGAGGCATTGAGTCCTGGCTTGTTTGAATCTCCGTAGGTTCCGGTCGCCGAGAGCGCGCTTCCCAAAGGTGTGTTCTCATTGAGCGTCAATGTCGTCTTTTCGGTATCCACCACGGAATCGTAGGATCCGGTTTTTGTTTCAGAGCGCTGATGCGAATTTCCTGCGGACAGCGTGGGAGAATCGGTTTGGCGAAACGCGATCTCTCGCGTATACCCCGCATTTTCAAAATTCATAGCCGCTTCGCGCCCGCTAATCCCCGTTTTAATCCCCCGATCAGCAAATTCTTCCAAGGTCAACGAACGAATCAGCAGATCATCGGCCCAACTGCCGCCTGCCCCTGAGAAGATCAATAAAGCTTCAAGCATGAATACAGTCCATGGATGAGGACGCATCTACGCTCCTCCCCCCAGTTTTTGCAATGCGACCGATAGCGCCATCGCCGCAACCCAAACAACCGCTGTCACAAGTATTGATTTTTTTGGATTGCTACTCGGCCGGCGACTGATAAGTATCCATACTAAAAACACTGTCCAGATCTCAAAAAGATCAAGCCGCTCCACCCATGTCGGAGACGACTTTAAAAATAGGGCCGGGCTTGACGTGTAGTAAAACGGCGACAAGGTTGTCCACGCCGACATCACCAAGGCGCCGATCATTTTGAACAAAAGAGGCATTCCTGCGAGCGATATAAAACGCGACCCTTCAGTCCACGAAAGAGGAATTCCGGCCACCGAAGCAGACATCACAAGAACGGCCATGAGCGTTCCCCAGGTGCCAATAATTGCGCAGCCCACAATCACCGGCTTGACCGGAACACCCGCCGAAACAGCAAGCCCTAAAAAGGTCACGGACAAGAGAGCGATCAGATAAGCCATCGCGACTTGCGGGTATTTGACCTTGCTTGGGAATGAAAACGGTGAAAGCAACAAGGCTTTCATGGCCTGAGACATGGACAGCTCTTGAATGCTGGCCGCAGCCGACTCTTTGGGTTGGAGCGGACTTACGGATGATCGAGTCTGAGCCGACAGAGTTGGCTGAGCCAGTTGCCTCTGCGCAGCGCTCGCTTGACTGCGACGTAAAACGGCCGCCACGCGCTCCAGGAGTTCGGGCATTTCAAAAGGCTTTAAAATATAGTCGTCGGCGCCGGCTTGAAACGCTTTCACTTTTTGTTCGGTCTGTCGATGCGTCCCCGTAATCATGATGATGGGAATGTGTTGAAGGTCTTCGCGATTTTTGATGATGCGGATGAGATCAGAACCGATCACGTCAGGCAGTTGAACATCGAGGAGAAAGAGATCCGGATGAAAATCGATTGCTTTGGAATAGCCTTGGTTTGCATCAAAAGCGACATCGACTTCGTACCCGCGTTCGATGAGAGCCTCTTTGAGCATTCGGCTCAATAGCTCATTGTCATCGATGATTAGAATCTTGCTCATTTGCAGATGCGTTTCCTCACAATTCAATTCGACAAAACAGGCCCAATAGGCCCTATGGCTTTATATCGAGTTTAGGGGAAATGCAAGGAACTTATGGGAGAGAAGTGTACCTCAACAAAACAAACAAACGAGACAATCATAATCCACCCCAGGTCATCAGTTTACGGTCCACAGATGATTATAGGAGCTGATCCAGAGTGCAAGCATGAAGATTTGAAAATCATTGCGTATACGATATTTATAATGTATACATTATAAATGGACGATATTAATAACTATCTATATAGCCGCTGGGTGTCGTCTTCTTTGCAGGAAAAATTCAAACGACCCTATGTGCATCTGCTCTTCGGCGCTCGACAGACCGGGAAATCAACATTAATCAATTCCCTATTGCCCCAGGGCACAATTTCAATTAATTTGGCCGACCCCAGAGAACGATCACGGCATCTCGCAGACTCAAACGAATTCATTAAAATCTGCCAAAGTCTCCCACTTCAACCGGGAGGACAATACGTTTTTGTTGAT
>JAYWEN010000123.1:0-4347 GCA_043779245.1 Elusimicrobiota bacterium
TCCAGCGCAAAGAGAAACCCACTGCAGGCGGCAGAAACATCCATACTCACGGCTTCGCGAATTCCCAACGCCTTTTGGACAAAGCACGCGGTTGAAGGAAAGGCCATGTCCGGAGTGGCTGTCGCCACCACAATCAGCTCCACCAAATCGGCTTTGATGCCGGCGTTCTGTAAGGCGCGCTCAGAGGCGGCGATGGCTAAATCAGAGGAGGCTTGGTCTTTGGCAGCCACATGACGCTCTTGAATTCCGGTGCGCGAGGTGATCCATTCGTCCGTCGTATCGATCATTCGCTCTAAATCATGATTGGTCAAAACTTTGGAAGGAATATAGGCGCCTGTACCAATGATGTGAATAGAAGACTTCGTAGGCATGACGCTAAACAGTGAGATGAACCTTGGGAGGTTCGTCTGGCGAGGAAATATCCGTGTGATGCTTCAAAATTTCCACTTGGATGAGATGATTCGTGTCGCTTTGCACGAACTGCCCCGCCACGCGAATCGCGTTAAAAATGGCTTTCTTGTTCGATTTCCCGTGGCAGATAATGCAAACACCGTTTACACCAAGAAGGGGAGCTCCGCCGTATTCGGCGTAATCGATTTTCTTTTTGACCGCGCGCAGCGCACCCTTCATGAGCAGTCCGCCCAGTTTAGCTAAAGGATGCGCCATAATCTCCTCTCGAATGAGTGTGACGATGGATTCCGACATTCCTTCCGCGAACTTAAGCACCACATTCCCAACAAATCCGTCACACACGACCACATCAATAAGTCCCTTCGGGATGTCGCGTCCTTCGACATTGCCCACAAAATTCTGGACATGCTTCCTCATCAGCTCTGAAGAGGCGAGCGTCAGCTCATTGCCTTTGGTCGATTCTTCACCAATCGAGAGAATTCCGATTTTGGGATTGGCTCGTCCGAAAACCGACTTCATCACTTGCCCGCCCATAATCGCAAACTGCAGGAGGTGCCTAGGTTTGCAATCCACATTGGCACCAGCATCCGTCATGACGCAAAACCCTTTTAGGGTCGGCATGAAGGTCGTGATGGCCGGACGCGAGACATGAGGAAGACGGCGTAAATGCCAGAGCGCAGCGGCCATTGTTGCTCCGGAATTTCCCGCAGACACCATCGCGTCAGCTTGCTTCTCAGCGACCAGTCGCGCAGACACCATTATGGAAGAGTTGGGCTTTTGGCGGCAGCCCTGAGCAGGACTATCCTCCATCGTGACGATGGAGTCACAAGGAATGATTCGGATGGGAAGATCGTTGGCGTTGAGAGCCGTCAGAAGTTTTTGAAGTTGATCAGGAAAACCAACCAAAAGAATCTCGTGGCCCCACGCGCGACAGGCTTCAATGGCGCCTTCCACAATAGGGAGAGGCGCATGGTCTCCCCCCATCGCATCAACGGCAATTCGGATCCGTTGACCTGTTTGAGCCAAGGACTATCCCTGACCTTCGTCGCCCTTTTTCTTTTTCTCGGCGACGGCTACGATCAGTTGACCTTTGTAGAAGCCGCATCCCGGACACACGCGATGAGGAATATGAAGCGTTCCGCATTGCGCGCACTTGGAAAAACCTGGAAGCTCAAGACGCTTCCAGTTCGCGCGTCGCTTATCGCGTCGGGCTGCTGTATGATGTTTTTTTGGATTTGCCATATTGTCCTCGTTTAGGGCGCACTGCGGTGCACCCCTACAATTCTATTTTCCAATCGTTTTCTTGATACTGGTAAATCTCTTCCGGCTTAAAGAAAAATCCGACTTCACGAACGGCTGAGGCCGGAGAGTCCGATCCATGGACCACATTGTAGCGATTGTTCGTTCCAAACTCGCGGCGAATTGTTCCGGGTGCCGCTTCGGTTGAATTGGTTGCTCCCATCACAGAACGCGCTTTGGTAATCGCCCCTTCGGCTTCCCACACCATGGCCACAATCGGGGCCGAGGTCATAAATTTGATGAGCCCATCATAAAAAGGTTTTCCCTTATGTTCTTTATAAAAATCCTCGGCTTGAGGCATACTCAAGCGCATCATCTTGAGGCCTCGAAGCAAAAGTCCTGCTTGGGAAAATCGCGCCACGATGGGTCCCACAACATTTTTGCTAACACCATCGGGCTTCACTAATACGCAGGTTTGTTCCATACCCGTCTAGCGCGCGACGGCGGACTTCGAAAGTTTCTCAATAATGGCGTCGCCCATTTCACGCGTACCCGCCTTACCGCCTAAATCGTACGTGACATTTTTTCCTTCGCGGATTATGTCAGCGACAGCTTGCTCGAGACGCTGCGCCGCGTTCGTTTCCCCGAGATAATCAAGCATCAACTGAGCCGACAGAAGCACGGCCGTTGGATTTACTTTATTCTGTCCCGCATACTTGGGGGCGGAACCATGCACGGCTTCAAAGAGTGCGCCGTTGTCCCCGATGTTCGCACCTGGGGCAATGCCCAAGCCGCCGATGAGCCCGGCGCAAAGATCCGAAAGAATATCGCCGTATAAATTCGGTAAGCAGATCACATCGTACAGCTCGGGCTTTTGCACAAGCTGCATGCACATATTGTCGATCAATCGTTCTTCGTACTCAATGTTCGGATATTTCTTGGCCACTTCGCGCGCCACGTCATAGAAAAGACCGTCGGTGCACTTCATGATATTGGCCTTGGTCACGGCAGTTACTTTGCGGCGTTTGTGCTTCACCGCATAATCGAACGCCATGCGAACAATGCGCTCGGTGTTAAAGCGAGAAATTGGTTTGATCGAGATAGCGGCCTCAGGATTTATTTTCCCCTTCGGCGCCATCGCGATGATTTGCTTGGACTCCGGTGAGCCTGCCGGCCATTCCACCCCTGCGTACAAATCTTCTACATTTTCACGCACGACCACGAGATCGATTTTTTCGTAACGCGTCTTCACTCCCGGGTAGGTTTTGCAGGGCCGGATGCAAGCATACAAATCGAGTTCTTTGCGAAGCGCCACATTCACACTGCGAAAACCGGTCCCGATCGGAGTGGTAATGGGACCCTTGAGCGCTACTTTAGTTCGACGACAAGAAGCCAACACATTATCAGGGAGAGGCGTGCCTGCGGTCTTCATAATGTCCACGCCAGCTTCCACTTGCTCCCACTTAATCTGGACACCGGTCGCCGCCACCACGTTTTTTACGACTGAACAAATTTCTGGGCCGGTGCCGTCTCCGGGAATTAATGTCACTTCATGTGCCATGACCAGTCTCCTTAAAAATGAATAAAAAGAACGCTAGACCTATCGGCTAGCGTTTCGGGCGGTATTATCCTAAGTTCTCGAGGGGTTGTGCAACCTTGTTTTGTCTGGTGGGAAGGTAACGAGAGCAGAGATGATCAGACCACTAGGCTTAGGTCTTGAGGCTCCTTCACAGGTAACAGGAGCGACCTCTCAAGCGGCGCGTTCATCAAGTAAATAGTGCAGAATTTTGAGCCAGCGTCTTTAGCAGGATGTCTTTGCGTAAGTAACGCGATTCGGCAGGGTCGAGAAGAAAAGGTTCGATGTCTCGAAGGACTTGCTTCTCATCGAGCTTTTCAATTCTGGCACGCAAGACCTCTTGGACGGAAGCCAACGACGGGAATTTCAACTCGGGATGGGTTTGGCGGGCGGCGTTTTGAAAGAGCGCAAGCTTTGGCCGGATGCCGTGGCCCAAATAGTAAAGAAGATCGTAGAAATCTCGACCTTTGGTGTACTTTCGAAAAAGGATCGTATGGAGTTTGGTGGAAAAAAGCGACGAAAGGCTATAGTGCGTCGTTAAAAATAAAAATGGATTTTGAATCAGCGTTTCTTCGACATCGCCTCCTCGAGGTGGCCTCTTATCGACCTCGATTTTGATGGATAATTTTTGGTTTTTGTTCGGCGATAACTGTAAAGGGTAAAGAAGGTCCGAAAATCGAATAAAAAAAGACGTGACGTTTTTTTCAATTTTGAGCTGGTGGATCTCCGGGGATAAACCAAATTGATTCAGCTGACGGTTCAGGCTTTGACTCAAGCGTACCGCATCGTAGCCCTTGGGGTTTAAGAGCGAAAAATCCAAATCCTCGGAAAACCGCCGCGTGCCGTAAATGATGTGCAAGGCTGTCCCCCCCGTAAACGAAAGGGCTTTTCGCATTCCGTCTTGATCAAGCGCCTGCAAGATCAACCGCTGAAGGTATTCGCGCGCTCCATTTAAGCGCTGATGCACAGGCAAATCTTGGAGATAGTCGCGCAGGGGGTCCATCATGAGCGTCTCCGGTATTGTGTGAGCAGTGATAAAACCAATCGTCCTCCCTCACGTACCCGTGGGTGATCAAAGCGCGTGAGTGCGTCGCGAAGCCGCTGCGCGCCGAACACGTCCA
>JAYWEN010000124.1:0-2638 GCA_043779245.1 Elusimicrobiota bacterium
TCCCCTCTCCCGCGGTACGTGGGAGAGGGTGGAGGGTGAGGGCTAGGTCTTCTAGGTTTTATTTGTCCCTGCGCCTGGCAAATCGAACCGTTCCGCATAGAGATTACTGAACATCACGTCACCGCAGGGTTACGCTCACCTCTGCGAATTTCGAATAGCTCTATTTCATTCGCCTTCGTATTTTGATCAAGTGGCTGGACGGTACCCACTCTGTTTGTCCGGACATACCCATGGAGATAAAATCATAGCCGCGCAATGATGAAGAAAAAATCTTCCGTGACAGACTCTCGTAAACATTCCAGCGTTCGTATCGCGCTATTTCAACAAAAACAGATCCGTCGTACGCTTCACAACAATGAATGGTGGTTTGTGATCTCGGATGTTGTCGCGGCATTGACCAATTCATCGGATCCCCAGGGCTATCTCAAAGACATGCGTCGTCGTGATTCTGAAATCGAAAAAGGGTGGGGGCAAATTGCCACCCCCCTTCCGATCGACACGACAGGTGGTTCTCAACGTTTGAATTGCGCTACGGCTGAGGGACTTTTTCGTCTCATACAATCCATCCCAAGTCCTAAAGCCGAACCCTTCAAGCGCTGGCTAGCCAAAGTCGGCTATGAACGCATCCAAGAGATCGAGAACCCAGAATTGGCAACCCAGAGTAGCCGTGCCCTCTATAAAGCAAAAGGATATTCTGATGACTGGATTGAAAAACGAATGCGTTCCATTGCTATTCGAGATGAGCTGACGGATGAATGGAAGAAGAGGGGCGTCAGAGAGCAACGTGAATACGCAATCCTGACGGCTGAAATATCAGAGGCGACCTTTGGTTTGACTCCCAGCCAGTACGCCACATTTAAGCGGTTGAAGCGTGAGAATCTGCGCGACCATATGAATGATCTCGAACTGATTTTCTCGATGCTTGGAGAGGCTGCAACAACCGAGATCTCTCGCAACCATGATGCGCGAGGTTTTCCACAAAACCGTGAAGCCGCACGTACCGGAGGTCGAGTCGCGCGAGAATTACCTTGGACTCACTGAGGCTGCATTTAAAAAGCGTGTGAAAGGAAAGAAGTGAAAAAATCCTACCTTAACGCTTTGAGAATCAGTTCTTTATGGTGAGCTGGGAGGTCCATCGTGAGGGCCACAGATTTGCCTTGAGGACTCATTTTATTCCAGGTTTTCTTGATGATGTCGATCATCTTCTCGTCGGGCGTCTTCTGGCGGAGTTCTTCAAATTGAGTTTCTAGAAAGACCAGGCACAGAGCGTCTTCAATGGTTTGCGCTTCCAGATTCACACGAAAATTCTTCTTCAAAACAATCTGACGTACCGCTTCAATCTCGGCCGGCAGATACCCTTCCTTCCCCATTAACTCTCCTACGGTCTGGGCATGAAATTGTTTCAGGTCTTCTCGCCACTTTAAATAGCCCACGCGGTCCATGGGATAGGTGTCGCGAGGGCTTTTCCAGCGGCCGATATGCTGCCCACGTGCAGCGATGCGTAAGGCCTCCGAGGGATCTGGGTTCAGACGATAAACCCATTGGGTTAACCGATCTGAATAGAGAAATTCCCGGCCGTGAGGGTCCTCTCGGTTGTAGTTGTCGATAGCTAAAAGGACATTTTCGAGCTTTCCCACAATCCCCATTCTAATCCATAGGATGCTAAAATGTCTCGATGAACTCGAAACGCTTCACTGTGGGAGGTTCGCTAGGCTTCCTTATGCTCCTGGCAACAACATTGCCAGCTGAACCGCCTCGCAAACTGTCCGAACTTCTTCTGTCCGGGGACAATGCCACGCGCGTGGCGGCGATTGAACAGTTCAATAAGCTTCCCTCTGACGCTCAGTACAAGCTCGTTCCCGATTTCATGGTCGCGTTGTCGGATGAAAATCCGAACGTGCGGAAAATCGCCTCGCGCATTCTAAAAGCCATGGGAGTTAAAACAGAAGGACAGATTCCAGACGCGAAAAACGAACTCCCGCCGGCCCCTCTAGCAACGGCTGAGAAAAAGGACAAGTGGATAGAAGAGAAGAAGGCCCTCGAGTCCGATCTCCCTAAAACGCAAAAGGAATTGGAAGCGGCCAAACCGGGAGGCGATGACAAGTGGAGCGATTTGAAAAAAATGAAAGAGGCCGACGGCGGCCACTATGCGGATCTGAAGCAGCAAATGGAAATGGAGAAAAAGGGCCAAGTCACGCTCGATGCCTCCCAGCTGCACTCCGAAACTGAGTCGGGTTCGACCGCTTTGGCCGCCGTCACGGATGCCTTGAAGGATCCGAGCCCCTGGGTGCGCGCTCAAGGCGCACGGCGCCTGGCCATGATTCATCCCGCGCCCGTTGACACGATTCCGGCTTTGATCGGGATGATCAATGACAAAGACGTGGAGTCCCGTCGAGCCGCGGTCGCTGCGTTGGGATCGTTTGGACACCTGGCGCAAGAAGCCATCCTCCCTTTAAATGCGGCGCTCTCTGATCCGGATGCCGGAGTTCGCGGTCTTGCCGATGAAGCGTTGAAGCAGATTCGCCAACCTTAGATGACTCGACAAGAATTCGAACTATTTCTTAAAGAGCGCGTCCTTATTTTTGATGGGGCCACTGGGACGAACCTTCAGCTTCATAACCCGACGGTCGACGATTAT